>NZ_JBWOMN010000090.1:0-36141 GCF_056449545.1 Oceanicella sp.
GCGCCCACGGGGGCGGGGGGGGCCCGGGGGGGGGGCCGCCCCGGCCCGGCGGGGCGCGCCCCCGGGCCCCGGCCCCGGCGCGTCGGATCAGGCCTGCTGCCGCGGCTTGACCAGATCGGCGGCGGCCGTGGCGCGGGCCGCGAGCGGCTCCATGGCGGCCTTGGCGGCGGTCATGAGCAGTTCGTTCATCAGCGCCGCCTGCTGGAAGAAGCCGTCAAGCGACTGCCTGGCGAATTCGGCCTGCTTCTCGGCCAGTTCCGCGACGTCGCGGGCGGCGGCGAACTCCTTGGCGGCGGCGACGCCGTCATCGATGGCCTTCCTGGAGTAGGACACCGCCTCGGCGTTCAGCTCCTCGACGGCCTTCACGGCGGCGCCCGAGGCCTGCATCAGCGCGTCGGCGCTGTCCTGGTTGAAGGCGGCGATGTCTTCGAAGCTCCTGGTCAGCTTTTCCATCTGCGCGTTTACCGACTGCTGGGCGTCGGCGGAGAAGGTCTCGACAGGCTTGGCGGACTCGGTGGCGGCGGTCATCTGCATGGTCTCCTGAAGGCCCGGGGGAGGGGCGCCGGCGCTGAACCGGCGCCGTCGGCGGCGCGCCGGCCCGATCCCGGGGCGGTCTCGGCCCGGTCTCGGCCCGGTCTCGGGGCGCCTGGCGCGATGCGCTGCGGCATGTCTGGCGCGCGAGCGGACTCAAGCACGATTGCTGCGATGCGTCAATTCGACATTGCGACGCACAAGGCGCGCCGACGCCGCGATATTTCGGCGCAGCGACCACCAGCGATGGCGCCTCCGGTTAACGAAATCTCAATAAATAGAGATTTCAATAGGTCAATCAGCGTGTTACGATACGTTGTGCGTATGGCGGATGAGAAACTCACGCAGATGGGTCCCCTCAGTCGAGTCCTGCGCTTGAGGCGAACGAAAAACACGATCGAAAAGCGGCGCGGCCCACATCGGCGCGACCGTATTGACGACACGAGCAGCGTAAGAGGGCAGTCATGAGATTTGCGAGGATCAAGATCCTCCTGGGGGCGTTCGCGCTCCTGCTGGCGGCGCAGTCGGGGGCGGCGCTGGCCGCGACCTATGCGGCGCTGGTGATGGATGCGCGCACCGGTCAGGTGCTGCATTCGCGAAACGCCGATCAGCGGCTGCATCCCGCGTCGCTGACCAAGATGATGACGTTGTATCTGACCTTCGAGGCGGTGAAATCCGGGCGGCTGCGGCTTGACCAGAAGGTGCGGATCTCGGCCAACGCCGCGCGCCAGCCGCCGTCGCGGCTGGGCATGCGCGCCGGACAGCGCATCACCGTGCGCGACCTGATCCGCGCCACCGCGACCAAATCCGCCAATGACGCGGCCATGGCGCTGGCCGAGGCGGTGGGCGGCTCGAAAACCAAATTCGCGCGGATGATGACCCAGAAGGCCCGGGCGCTGGGCATGACCAACACCACGTTCCGCAACCCGCACGGGCTCACCGAGCGCGGCCACCTGTCCACCGCCCGCGACATGGCCACCCTGGGGCGGCGGCTGTTCTTCGACCACCCCGAATACTACAACATCTTCAGCCGCAAGAAGACCCGCACCGCGGGGCGCACGGTCTATGCCACCAACCGGCGGCTGCTGTCCTCCTATCGCGGGGCCGACGGCATCAAGACCGGCTACACGAGGGCGGCGGGCTACAATCTGGTGGCCTCGGCGCGGCGCGGCGGCAAGCGGGTGATCGTGGCGCTGTTCGGCGGCCGGTCGTCGCGGTCGCGCAACCGCAGGGTGGCGGAACTGCTCGACCTCGGCTTCGCGCGCTCGCCGCGCTATGCGGCGGTGATCCGCCCCGGGCGCGCCGCCTCGGCGACGGTTGCGGCGCTGGTCACCGCGCCGCTGCCGGCGATGAAGCCGGCCGCGCCGCAAAGCCTGCTGGCGCGCCTCGGCGCGGCGATCGCGCCCGTCGCGCAGGCCTCCGAACGCCAGATCGTGGGAACGCGGCGCGCGCCGCGACGCTCGCCGCCCCCGGGGCTGCGCCCGGCGGGATTGTCGGGACCGGTGATCGCCGTCGCCATGCGAACGCCGACGCCGCGCCCCTGAGGCGCGGCGTCGCCGCCTGATTTCCACTGTCCGGAACGGCGCGATCCCTGATCGCGCCGTTTTTGCGTCGCGTCGGCGCAAGTGACCAAATCATTGGCCCGAAGGCTGGCCGCGAGGCTGGACGCAGCCCGCCAAAACCCCCAAAATTCGCCCGAGACCTTGCATTTGGATCAAGACAATCAGGAGCCAGCATGACCACCAGGACACTGCGCATCGGCATGGTCGGATACGGATTCATGGGCCGGACTCACGCCAACGCCTTCTCCAGCGTCGGCAGGTTCTTCGATCTGCCGCGGGCGCCGGAGCTGACGGCGCTCTGCGCCCGCGATCCGGCCCGGGTGAAGGCCTTTGCCGAGAATTGGGGGTTTCGCGACACTGAAACCGACTGGCGCAAGCTGATCGAGCGCGACGACATCGACCTGATCGACATCGCCAGCCCCAACGACACCCATCACGACATCGCCATCGCCGCCGCCGAGGCCGGCAAGATGGTGATGTGCGAGAAGCCGCTGGGGCGCAACAGCGCCGAATCCCGGGCCATGGCGGCGGCGGTGGAAAAGGCCGGGGTCGCCAACATGGTCTGGTACAACTACCGGCGCGTGCCGGCGGTGACGCTGGCCAAGCAGCTGATCGACGAAGGCAAGCTGGGGCGGATCTTTCATTACCGGGCCAAGTTCCTGCAGGACTGGACCATCGCCGAGGACCTGCCCCAGGGCGGCGAGGGTCTGTGGCGGCTTGACAAATCCGTGGCCGGCAGCGGCGTCACCGGCGACCTGCTGGCCCATTGCATCGACACCGCCATGTGGCTCAACGGCGGCATCGACAGCGTCACCGGCATGACCGAGACCTTCATCAAGCACCGCGAACACGCGCTGACCGGCAAGATGGAGAAAGTCGGCATCGACGACGCCTGCGCGTTTCTGGGGCGGTTCGCCAACGGGTCGCTGGCCACCTTCGAGGCGACGCGCTACGCGCGCGGGCACAAGGCGCTCTACACCTTCGAGATCAACGGCGAGCACGCGTCGATCGCCTGGGATCTGCACGATCTGCACCGGTTGGAGTATTTCGATCACGGCGACGAGGGGCGGCTGCGCGGCTGGCGCTCGATCCACGTCACCGACGGCGATCACCCCTACATGGACAAATGGTGGGTGCCGGGGCTGCAGATCGGCTACGAGCACAGCTTCATCCACCAGGCGGCGGATTTCATCAAGGGGCTGGAGGGCGCCCCCGCGGCCCCGACCTTCCGCGATGCGCTGGCCACCGATCAGGTGACGGACGCGGTGCTCAAATCCGCCGAGACCGGTCGCTGGGAGAACGTGGCCTGACAAGGCCCCCCTTCGCAGGGGGGCGCCGCGTCTGCCGCCGCGCGGGTCGCTGGATCGGCGCGCGCGGCGGGCTGAGGGATCAGCGCCAACGGCGAGGCCCAGCGGAGGTCGCTGCCGGCGCCAGACTGTCAGCGCGCCGCGAGGCCGGCGTTTGGATCGGCGCGGCGCCAGACGCGGCGCCTTGCCGCCGCAGAGGGCTTCAGCGCAGGCGATTCCAGGGGGGCTCGCCGGACATGTCCACCAGTTCGTAGCCGCCATCGCCCACGCAGGGGCCGAGGATGGCCAGCAGGCGGGCCTCGCCGTCGCCGAGGTTGAAGGATGCATGCACCGCATCAGCCGGGATGAACACGGAATCGCCCGGGCCCAGCAGGCGTTTTTCCTCGCCCAGCCATTGCTCCACCGACCCGGCGATCACGTAAATGACCTCTTCCTGATCCGGGTGCTTGTGGAAATCATGGCCCTTGCCGGGCGCCAGCGTCACCTCGATCACCGTCAGCTGCGCCGCGCCGGTCGAGGGCGGGTGGCTCATCCAGCGCAACTGGCCCCAGTCGAGGATTTCGGGCGGCGTTTCCGCCGACAGGACGAATTTGCCGGTCATGTCGAGGCTCCCAGATTGACGAAGGCGCGGGTGGTTTCGATCAGCGCGGTCTCGCTGGGCAGGCGTTCCATGGAGCTGGCCCCGTAGAACCCCTGGCACAGCGTGGCGTCGCCAAGCACGCGGGCGGCGTCCTCGGGCATGGAGATCGGGCCGCCGTGACACAGCACGATCACGTCGTCGCGCACCTGTCGCGCCGCTTCGGCCATGGCGTCGATCAGCGCCGGGCAATCCGCCAGCTTCAGCGCCGTGTCGGCGCCGATGTCGCCGCCGGTGGTCAGGCCCATATGGGCGACGATCACGTCGGCGCCGGCCTCGGTCATGGCGCGGGCGTCATCGGGGTTGAACACATAGGGCGTGGTCAGCAGGTCGCGGGCGTTGGCGGCGCGGATCAGGTCGATCTCGTGGCCATATCCCATGCCGGTTTCCTCCAGATTGGCGCGGAACACCCCGTCGATCAGCCCCACGGTGGGGAAATTCTGGATGCCCGAAAACCCCATCGCCGCAAGCTGGTCCAGAAACGGCTCGCGCAGCATGAAGGGGTCGACGCCGTTGACCCCGGCCAGCACCGGCGTGTCGCGCACCACCGGCAGCACCTCGCGCCCCATCTCCACCACGATGTCGTTGGCGTTGCCGAAGGCCAGCAGCCCGGCCAGCGAGCCGCGCCCGGCCATGCGGTAGCGCCCGGAATTGTAGATGACGATGAGGTCGATGCCGCCCGCCGCCTCGCAGCGCGCCGACAGCCCGGTTCCGGCGCCGCCGCCGATGATCGGCGCGCCGCGCTCGATCTTGGCGCGCAGGCGGGCGAGGATGGTGGATCTAGGGATGCGCGGCATGGTTGGCTCCCATGATGGCGTGAAAATCGTCCAGCACGGCCTGCGCGAAGGCGGGGTCGTTGATGGCGTGGGGCAGGGGAATCAGGCGACGGGTTTCGGTCTGCGCGACATTGCGTTTCAGGGCGTCGAACAGGGCGGCGTCGGCCTCGGCGTCGTGGAAGGGCTGGCCGGGTTCGCTGATCGCCGAAACACCGCCCAATGGCAGCAGAAAGCGCACCGGCCCGGTCATCTGGTTGAGCCGCGCGGCGATCCATTCGCCGAATCGCCGGTTTTCCTCGGCATTGCTGCGCATCAGCGTCACCTGCGGGTTGTGGACATGCAGCAGCCGGTGGCGGAATTTTTCCGGCACGCTGTCCACGGCGCCGAAATTCACCATGTCGAGCGCGCCGCAGGATCCCACATAGGGCGCGCCGCTGCGGATGACCGCGCCCATGCGGTCCTCGGTCGCCGGGAACACGCCGCCGACAAGCAGGTCGGCGATCTCGGTGGTGGTGAGGTCGATCAGCGCCGCGATCAGCCCGCTGTCGAGCAGCTTTTCCATGGACCGCCCGCCGGCGCCTGTGGCGTGGAACACCAGCGGGTCGCAATCGGTTTCCAGCGCCGCCGCCACGCGCTGCACGCATTGGGTGGTGACGCCGAACATGGTGAGGCCGATGGCGGGTTTTTCCCCGCCGGTTTCGTCGCCCCGGGGGATGGCGTCGGCGAAGCGCATCATCCCGGCCAGCGCGTGGGCGGCGTTGCCGAGCACGCGGCGCGAAATCCGGTTCAACCCCTGCACGTCGGTCACCGAATAGACCATGGCGATGTCGGATTCGCCCACATACGGGGCCACGTCGCCGGACGCGACGGTGGAGACCAGAAGCTTGGGAACCCCCACCGGCAGGGCGCGCATCGCCGGGGCGACCAGCGACGTGCCGCCTGATCCGCCGGCCCCGATCATGCCGCCGATGTCCTGATCCCGCGCCCAGGCCGCGAAGGCCCGCGCCATGGCGGCCACCGCCTGCCCGCGATCCGCGCGCCCCAGCACCGCGGCCGCGCCATCGGGGTGGCAGGCGGCGATTTGCGCCGGGGTCACGTCGGCCGGGGATTTTTCCGCGTCGGGTCCGGTCCCCAGATCGACGCTGCGCACCGCGACCCCGGCCCCGCGCAGCAGCCCGGCGATGTAGCCGAGTTCCGCCGCCTTGGTGTCGAATGCGCCCGCGACGATGGCCGGGCCGATGGTCGCGCGCGCCATGTCAGCGCCCTCCGGTCCGCGGCGCCGCGCCGCTCATGACCGCCACGCCTTCATCGCCGCCTCGGTCTGGGCGCGGTCGACGATGCCCGCGTCAGACCCCAGCCCCGAGGCCACCAGCGACGCTGACGCCGCCCCCAGATGCGCGCATTCCAGCAGCGGCAGGTCGCGCGCCAGACCGGCGATGAACCCGGCGGTGTAGGCGTCGCCGCAGCCGGTGGTGTCCACGACGTCGATGTCATAGGCCTCGATGCGGATGCGCTCGTCGCCGCGCGCCGCCACCGACCCTTCGCCGCCCAGCGTCAGCACGCAGCAACCGACGCCGCGATCAAGATAGAAACGGATGTTGTCCTCGACGCCCTTGACGCCGGACATGGTCTCGGCCTCCTCGATGGAGGGCATGAAATAGTCGATATGGGGCAGCAGCGGCTCCACCAGCTTCATGGAATCGGGGCCGGCGCCGACCAGGTCCCAGGTGGTGACGCAGCCCGCCGCCTGCGCCGCTTCCAGCAGCCGGCGGCTGGGCTCGCCGTCGAGCCGCGCCAGCAGCCCGGTGCCGCCCAGATGCAGGAACCGACAGTCCAGCGCCTTGTCCAGCATCGCGCCGGTGACGTCGAAATGATCCGATGCCCCGCGCTGGTGCAGCGCCGGGCGTTCGCCGTTGGGGCGCACGTTGAGGATGGTGGCCGAGGTCGGAACCCCGGGAATGCGCTGCATCCCCGAACAGTCGATGCCGTGATTCCGCATCTCCATGAGCACGAAATCGGCCTTCTCGTCCTCGCCCACCGCGCCGACCGCGAGACAGGTCAGCCCCAGCTTGGCAAGGTCGATCGCCGTGCCCCCGGCGGTGCCCGCCACCGTCAGCCGGATCTCGTCGATGAATTCGACATTGCCGCCCTCGGGGATGCGTTCCACCGGGCGCCCGAGCACGTCGAGGATGTAAAGGCCGATGACGCTCACGTCGTAGCGCCGGCTTCCGGTCGATCGGCTCATCGCCCCGCTTCCAGATATTCGACATAGAGCAGCGCCGTGCCGATCCCCAGCATGGCGGCGACGCCAAGCACCGCCAGCACGATCAGCGACACCCGATACAGCGTCCTGACCGTCACGCCGGGCTGGCAGAACGGCACCAGGTTGAAGGCCAGCCCGCCGATGATCACCGTGACGCAGCCGATGGAGAACAGCAGCATCGAGAACGGCTGGAAGATGGCGATCACCGACAATACGCAGAGCCCGATGATCGACCGTTCGATGAGTTTCGCCTGTGTCGCGGTCATGTGGTCCTCAATGCCTGTTCGTCGGAAGTGAAAACATGGGTCGCGCCGGGGGGAAAGCGCGCATGCACGGTGTCGCCCTCGGCCAGCGGAACCTTCCAGTCGGCGACCAGGCGCAGTTCCATGTCGCCGTCGCTGAGATGGGCCAGCGTCTCGGCCCCCATGGGTTCGACGATGTCGATCGCCGAGGTCACCGAATCCGCGGTTTCATGATCCGAGATCACCAGATTGCGCGGCCGGATGCCCAGCGTCACCTTTTCGCCCGCCGCCAGCCCGGCGACCTTCTCGTCGACGTCGAGGCGCATGGTCTGACCGCCGTCGAGCCTGAATTCCGCGTCCCGGACCCCGTGCGACGCGGTCAGCGTCGCCGGGACCAGGTTCATCTGCGGGGTGCCGATGAAGCCGGCCACGAACAGGTTGGCGGGGCGCTGGAACACGTTGTGCGGGGTGTCCGCCTGTTCGATGCGCCCGTCGCGCATCACCGCGATGCGGTCGGCCATGGTCAGGGCCTCCAGCTGGTCATGGGTGACGATCACCGTGGGGCGCGACAGATCCTGCAGCACCTCCTTGATCTCGCCGCGCATTTCCTCGCGCATCTGCACGTCGAGCCGCGACAGCGGTTCGTCGAACAGGAAACAGGTGGGGTCGCGGATGATCGAGCGGCCCACGGCGACGCGCTGCTTTTCGCCCTCGGCCAGCTGGCCGGGCAGGCGGTCGAGCACCTTGTCCAGCTTCAGGGTGGCGGCGATGCGCGCGACTTTCTCGGCGATCTCGGCCCTGGAGAATTTCTCCGCATAGAGCGGATAGGCGAAATTCTCCGCCACCGTCAGGCTTGGATACAGCGCGTAGAACTGGAAGCTCATGGCCACGTTGCGGTCGCGCGGGGCCAGGTGGTTGACCAGCTTGCCGCCGATGCGCACCTCGCCGCCCGTGGCGTCCTCAAGCCCGGCGATCATGCGCAGCGTCGTGGTCTTGCCGCAGCCCGAGGGGCCGAGCAGGCACAGCACTTCGCCCTCGCCCACGTCCAGGTCGATGGCGTCCACGGCCGTCAGGTCGCCGAATTTCTTGGTCAGGGAACGCAGTTCGATGGTCATTTCTTCACCGTGCCGAAGGTCACGCCGCGCAGCAGCTGGTTTTGCAGCAGGAAGGTGACGAAGAAGATCGGGATCAGGAACAGGGTGACGATCGCCGCCAGCAGCCCGTAATCGACCCCCAGCGAACCGCCCAGCGTGCGCGCCATGGCGACAGGCACGGTGCGGGTTTCGACCCCGGTCAGCAGCAGCGCGAACAGGAATTCGTTCCAGGTCAGGATCATGCCGAACACGAAGGTCGCGGCCAGCCCGGCCAGCACCTGCGGCAGGCACATGCCGAAGAACACCCGCTTTTCGTCGGCGCCGTCCATGCGCGCCGCGTCCTCGATTTCCGGGTTCAGTTCGTCGAAGAAGCTTTTCACCAGCCAGACCGAGAACGGGATGTTGAAGGCGGTGTAGAGCAGGATGATCCCCAGATAGGACCCCGCCAGCCCCGACAGGCGGAACATCAGGAAGATCGGGATGATGACGATGATCGGCGGCATCATCCGGGTGGTGAGGATCACGAACAGATAGGTGTCGTTGCCGCGCAGCGGATAGCGCGAGAACGCATAGGCCGCCAGCGTGCCGACGATCATCGCCAGGATGACCGCGGTGCCGGCGATGAAGATCGAGTTGAAGAAATACAGGCCCATGTTGGTCGCCTGCTGGGCGTCCGAGGTGATGGAGGCGCGGTAGAACACGCTGACGAAATTGTCGAGCGTCGGGGTGAAGAACAGCTTGGGCGGGATCGCCAGCGCGTCGGTGCGGGTCTTGAAGGCGGTGAGGATGATCCACAGCACCGGGAAGAAATACACCAGCCCGACCATGGTGGTGACCAGCGTGTAGCCCCAGCCGGCCTTGCCGATTTCGCGTTTCTTGCGGGCCATCAGCTTCCCTCCGCTTCGCGGCGATTGACGGAATACAGGTAAAGGTTGGTGAGCACGATCACCACGAACAGCACGATGTAGGCGAGCGCCGATGACTGGCTGGTCTTGAAGAACTGGAAGGCTTGCCGGTAGACGAACACCGCGATGGTCTCGGTCGATGAACCGGGCCCGCCCTCGGTGATGATGTAGACGATGTCGAACAGCTTGAAGGTCTCGATGGTGCGAAACAGCACCGCCAGCAGCAGCAGGCTCTTGATGTAGGGGAAGGTGATGGTGGAAAAGCGCCGCCAGACGGATGCGCGGTCGATCTCGGCGGCCTCGTAAAGATATTTCGGCACCGACACCAACCCCGCCAGCACCAGCAGCATCACGAAGGGCGACCACATCCAGGCGTCGGCGATGACGATCCCGGCTATCGCGCCTTCGGGCGTGGACAGCAGCACGAAGGACTCGTCGGTGAACATGTTCATCACCCAGCTCAGCAGCCCGAAGGTGGGTTCGAAATACAGCTTGAAGAACACCCCCACGGACACGAAGGACAGCATCATCGGGGTGAGCACAAGCATCAGCACCATGCGGCGCATGGGAAAGGCCCTGGCGAACATCAGCGCCAGCAGGAAGCCGATGATCAGCTGCAGCACCACCGAGGACCCGACGATCACCGCCGTGGTCTGGAAACGGTCCCAGACCTTTTCGTCGGTGAGCACCTTTTCGTAATTGTCGAAGCCCTTGAAGCTGGGCACCTTCAGCCGGTTGGCGCGGTAGTTGAAAAAGCTGAGGCCGAAGGACCAGAGCAGCGGAAAGATGTTCATCACGAACAGCACGGTGAGCGCCGGGGTCACCAGCAAGGCGCCGCGGCGCTTTGGGGCCATCAGCCAGGCCCAGAACCCGCTTTCTTCAGTCATGGCGTTCGGCATCGTCTTTCCGTTCGGTGGTTCGGGTGTCGGGGCGGGGGCGAAATCGGGGGCGGCGCGGCGCGCCGGCGGGCTGTCGGGGGCCCGGATCGCGCCGGGCCCCCGGTTCGTCGTTGGCGGATCACTCGATGTAGCCGCCGTCCTCAAGCAGCTCCTGCTGGAACTCGGCGACGGCGTCGAGCGCCTCCTTGCCCGAGATCTGGCCGGTGATCGCCTTGTCGAATTCCTCCTGCTGCTGGGTCAGCAGCTCGAAGAATTCGGGGATGTGCCAGACGTCCTTCTGCCAGTCGATCATCTCCACATGCGCCCGGTTCCAGGGACGCAGATCGTTGTAGGTCGGATCGGCCATGACGCTCATCAGCCCCGATTGGCCGCCATTGGCGACGGCCTCGATCTGGGTTTCGGGGCTCAGCCACCACTTCACCACGTTCAGCGCCTCGTCGACCACCTCGTCGCTGTTCCAGGTGGTCAGCACGAAGGGCTGGCCGCCGATGTTGCCGGTGCGGTCGATGGAGCCGTCGGCCTTGCGCAGACCCGGCGCCGGGCCGAAACCGGACTTGTCGCCGACCTTGGAGGCCTTGGGATCAAGCACCGGCTCGCCCAGTCCGGCCCAGTCGATGATCGCGCCGACCTTGCCCTGCATGTACAGGTCCTGGATCACGAAGATGTCCATCTGGCCGGTCTTGGCCACGGGCGGCATGTATTTCAGCATCGACAGGTAGTGGTCGAAGGCCTTGACCGCGATGTCGGAATTGACCACGCCCTCGGCCTGCGCCTTGGGGGCCTTGGTCTCGTCCCAGATGTCGCCGCCATGCTGCCAGATGAAGGCGTTGGCCTGCATGGTGGAGAAATCATAGCCCTTGCCGGCCTGATAGGCGATTCCGTAGAAATCGTCGGTCAGCACCTCGTCGCCGATCTTCTCGCCGGCCTTGCGCTGGAAGAATTCGCCGATCTGGGCGAACTTGTCCCAGTCGGTGTCCTGCCAGTCTTCGTAGGTGCAGGGCAGGGCGCCGCCGTATTTCGCCTTGAACGCCGCCGCCTCGCCTTCGTGGCAGAAGATGTCCTTGCGGTAGTAGGTCAGATAGGTGTCCGGGAATTGCGGGAACCCGTAATACCGGGTGTCCGGCGCCGGCACCGTGCCCGCGGCCTCAAGCTGCGCCCGGGTCTTGTGGGGATAGGTGGAATAGGCCGAGACCAGCGCCGGGTGCAGGTCCTTCATGATCGCCAGCAATTCCGGGTCGGATTTGATCTTGTCGGTGAGGTCCATGTAGTAGCCGCCCTCGACGAAGGCGCCCAGCCACTGGCTGTCGGTGACGATCATCTGGTATTTCTGCTCGCCCGAGGTCAGCGAGGCGGCGACGCGCTCGTAGAAGCTCGGCCAGGGGATGAAATCCATCACCAGCGTGGTCTTGTTGCCGTCCGGCGAGACATAGGTCTTGTCGAACTGCTCCTTCATGAAGCGCGTCGGCGGCCAGTCGGGCGCCGCCATGGTGATCGTGATCTCGGCGGACAGCGCGGGGCTCGCGCTCAGTCCGGCGAAAACCAGCGCGGCCGCGCCCAGGGTTTCGCCAATCAGTCTGCGACGTGTCATTTCCATCCTCCACTTGTTGAAAAAGGCGGTATTGTCGTTTCTTCTTGTGGTTTCCTGTTTTCGTCTCTGCTCAGGTCGTCCGTCATTCCGCTGTCAGGTCACGCGCACGCCGGTCTCGGTCATGAACAGATGCGCGTCCGCCGGGTTGAAGCCGATCTCGATGTCCTGCCCCACCGCCAGCCGCGACGCCGTTTCCTCGCGCAGCACCATCTTGAGCATGTCCTCGCGCCCGTCGGCGCCGTTCACCGCGACGTCGAGTATGGTGACGTCGCCCAGCGGCTCCGTCAGGTGGATCTTCGCCGGAAAGCGCAGCGCGTCGGGCCCGGCCTCGGCGCCCAGGGCGATGTCGTGGGGGCGGATGCCGAAGGTCACGGGATCGCCCGGCGCCAGCATGTCGGCGGCGATGGGCGCCGCGCCGAAGGGCAGGTCGACCCGGCGCCCGCCGGCGTCCTCGCGCACCGTGGCGCGCAGCATGTTGATCGGCGGCGAACCCACCATCTGCGCCACATAGGCCCCCCCCGGCGCGCCGTAGAGGTCGCGCGGCGCGCCCACCTCCACCACCTTGCCGTCGTTGATGACGCCGACCCGCTGGCCCATGGTCAGGGCCTCCAGCTGGTCGGGGGTGGCAAGCAGCATGGTCATGCCCAGCTCGCGGTGCAGGCGCTTGAATTCGGCGCGCATGTCGTGGCGCAGCTTGGCGTCGAGATTGGTCAGCGGCTCATCCAGCAGCAGCAGGCTGGGGCGGCTGACGATGGCCCGCCCGATGGCCACGCGCTGCTGTTCGCCCCCCGACAGGGTGGAGGGCTTGCGCGTCAGCGTGTGGGTGATGCGCAGCAGGTCCGCGACCTCGCCGACGCGACGCGTGATTTCGGCGCGCGAGGTCCCGGCGCGCTTCAGGGGATAGCCCAGATTGGCCCCCACGGACATGTGCGGATACAGCGCGAAGGTCTGAAAGATCATCGCCATGCCGCGCCCCTGCACCGGCGCGTCGGTGACGTCGTTTCCGGCGAACAGGATCCGCCCCGATTGCAGCTCCTCCAGCCCGGCGATGGCGCGCAGCGTCGTGGTCTTGCCCGACGAACTCGGCCCCAGCAGGCAGAAGAATTCGCCCTCGGCCACGTCGAACGACATGCCGCTCAGCGCCTGCACGTCGCCGAATGCGCGGTGGACGCCCTCGACTTTCAGATCGGCCATGCGCGGGTCTCCGTCTCTGGCTGGTTGCTGGAACGCCTACACATCGACCCATGCGCCTCCGCGCTTTGACGAGGCCACGCAGGCGGCGACGAAGGCCATGCCGTCAAGCCCGTCCCGGGCATTGGGATAGACCGCGTCTTCGGGCGGCGGCGCCCCGGCCTGGCGGGCGCGGATCGCCGCCGCGGCCTCGGCGTAGATGTTGGCGAAGCCTTCGAGGTATCCCTCGGGATGGCCCGCCGGCACGCGGGTCATGCGCGCCGCCGCCGCCCCGGTCCCGGCGCCGCCGCGGGTGAGCAGGCGGCGCGGTTCGCCAAGCGGCGCGTGCCACAGGCAATTCGGGTCCTCCTGGGACCACTCAAGCCCCCCTTTGGTCCCATAGACCCGCAGGGTCAGACGGTTTTCATTGCCCGGCGCCACCTGGCTGCACCACAGCATGCCCTTGGCCCCGCCCTCGTAGCGCAGCATCGCATGGGCGTTGTCGTCAAGCGCCCGCCCCGCGACGAAACTGTCGAGATCGGCGCAAAGCGATCGCAGCCGCAGCCCGGTGACGAAACCCGCGAGGTTGCAGGCATGGGTGCCGATGTCCCCGGTGGCGCCGCCGGCGCCGGATCGCGCCGGGTCGGTGCGCCATGCGGCCTGCTTCTGGCCGCTGTCCTCGATCTTTTCGCTCAGCCAGTCCTGGGCGTATTCGACCTGCACCACGCGGATGTCGCCCAGATCCCCGGCGGCGATCATCGCGCGCGCCTGGCGGATCATCGGGTAGCCGGTGTAGTTGTGGGTGAGGATGAACAGCGCCCCGTTTTCCTTTTCGGCCTTCTCCGCCGCCGCGACCAGCTTTCTGGCGTCCGCCAGCGTCGAGGTCAGCGGCTTGTCGCAGATCACGTGGATGCCGCGCTTCAGGAATTCCCGCGCGGCGGGGCAATGCATGTGGTTGGGGGTGACGATGGCCACCGCCTCGATGCCGGTCTTCAGCCGCGCCTCGCGGATCGCCATGGCGCGGAAATCGCCATAGGCGCGGTCCGCCGCCAGCCCCAGATCCGCCGCCGAGGCCCGCGATTTCTCCGGCGTCGAGGACAGCGCCCCGGCCACCAGTTCGAAATGCCCGTCGAGCCGCGCGGCGATGCGGTGCACCGCGCCGATGAAGGCGTCGCGCCCGCCGCCCACCATGCCGAGCCGGATGCGCGGCGCGCTCATGTCCCGGCCTCGGGGGGCAGTCCCAGCATCGCCCGGTTGGCGGCGTCGTCGGTCCCGCCATCGGCGAAATCGTCGAACGCCCGTTCGGTGACGCGGATGATGTGGTCGGCGACGAAGGCCGCGCCCTCGCGCGCGCCGTCCTCGGGGTGCTTGAGCGCGCATTCCCACTCCACCACCGCCCAGCCGTCGAAATCATTGGCCGCCATCCTGGAAAAGATCGCGCCGAAATCCACCTGCCCGTCGCCGAGACTGCGGAACCGCCCGGCGCGCCCGACCCAGCCCTGATAGCCGCCATACACCCCCTGACGCCCGGTCGGGTTGAATTCGGCGTCCTTCACGTGGAACATGCGGATGCGATCGCGATAGATGTCGATGTTGTCGAGATAGTCGAGGCATTGCAGCAGGTAATGCGACGGATCGTAGAGCATGTTGCAGCGGCGGTGATTGTCGAGCCGCTCAAGGAACATCTCGAAGGTGACGCCGTCATGCAGGTCCTCGCCGGGGTGGATCTCGTAGCAGAGATCGACGCCGTGATCCTCGGCGAAATCGAGGATCGGGCGCCAGCGCGCCGCCAGTTCGTCGAACGCCGCCTCCACCAGCCCGGCCGGGCGCTGCGGCCAGGGGTAGACATAGGGCCAGGCCAGCGCCCCGGAAAACGTCGCATGGGCGTCGATCCCCATGTTGCGCGAGGCCTTGATCGCCTTGCGCACCTGATCCACCGCCCAGGCCTGACGCGCCTTGGGGTCGCCCCGCACCTCGGGCGCGGCGAAGCCGTCGAAGGCCGCGTCATAGGCGGGGTGCACGGCCACGAGCTGGCCCTGCAGATGCGTGGACAGCTCGGTGACCGCGACGCCGTTGGCCTCGGCTATGCCCTTGAACACGTCGCAGTAGTCTTTTGACTCCGCCGCCTTGGCGAGGTCGATCATGCGCGAATCCCAGGTCGGGACCTGCACGCCCTTGTAGCCGCAATCGGCGGCCCATCCGGTGATGCCGTCCCAGGTGTTGAACGGCGCCTCGTCGCCGGCGAATTGCGCCAGAAACAGCGCCGGCCCCTTTATGGTCTTCATTCCAGTCCCCTCCCGATTTCGTCGCGACGCCTGCCGGGCTCACGGCAGATTGTCGCGCACGAAGATCTCGATGCGGATGCGTTCCTGACTTTCGACGATGGGCGCCTCGTCGGCGAAGGCCTTCAGCACCCGGATGGCGCTGCGCACCTCATGCCCCGGGTCCTGGGACAGCACCGCGTCGAGCGTGCCGGTGGTCAGCGCCTTGCGCGAATGCGGCGTCAGATCGTGGGCGATCGCCGCCACCGACTTTTGCATGGCGGCGCCCTCCAGCGCCGCGATCACCCCGCGGGTGCCGCCGCCAAGCGAATACAGCCCCACCGCGTCGCGATGCGCGGCCAGGGTCTCGCCAAGCTTGCGCTCCACGATCTCGGCGTCGTCGAAGCCCTCGACCACCGGCAGCAGCGACAGATGCGGGTATTCGGCGCGCATCACCTGCTCGAAGCCGAGCCGCCGCTCCACATGGTCGCGCAGGGTGATGGATCCGGCGACCACCGCGATCTCGCCGGGGCGGTCATTGACGAAGCGCCCCAGCAGGCTGGCCGCCGCGCGCCCCGCGGCGACGTTGTCGATGCCCACGTAATGTTCGCGCCGCGACGCGGGCACGTCGGAGATCAGCGTCACCACCCTGACGCCGCGCGCCCGAAGGTTGTTGATCGAATCCCGCACGACAAGACTGTCCGTGGCGACCAGCGCCAGCCCGTCCCCGGGTTTCAGATCCAGCTTCTCGATGGCCTCGGCCACCGCCTCGGGGGAAAAGGGCGGGGTGGTGACGATGGCGATGTCGGTGCGCGCCGCCGCGGCCTGATCCCGCGCCAGTTCGATCTCGCGCTCCAGGATGCGCATGAAGGTGTTGCCGCCCTCGGGCACGATGAAGGTGATGGAATAGCTGCGCAGGCGCGCCAGATTGGCGGCGCTCCGATCGCGCACGAAGCGCAGTTCGCTCATCGCCGCCAGCACCCGCTCGGCGGTGGCCGCGCGCACGCCCTTGCGCTTGTTCAGCACGCGATCGACCGTGGCGAGACTGACCCCCGCGGCATTGGCGACATCCTGTGCGGTGACTCTCGGCATTCCCTCTCCCTCTGAAGTTAATACTGAGTTAGGCTCTGAGGTGCGTCAATCAGAATCATGATGTATCCCCTCAACCCGAGGGCGCGGACAGGGTGGCGCGGACAAGACATGCGGGGAGGTTTTCAATGCTGATCGGCATCGACCCGGCGCTGACGCCGGATTTGCTGCGCCATCTGCGCGCCATGGGCCATGGCGACGAGATCGCCGTTGTGGACGCGAATTTTCCTGCCGAGGCCACCGCGCGGCGGATCGAGCGGCTTGCCGGGGTCTCGGCGACCGAGGCGCTGGGCGCGATCCTCGGGATCATGCCGCTCGACAGCTATGTGGAGACCCCGGCGCGGGTGATGGAGGTGGTGGGCGACCCGCAGGCGCGCCCGCCGATCGTCGAGGAATTCCAGGCGATCGTCACCGCGCGCGCCGACAATCCCGCGCAGCTGGTCGCGGTGGAGCGCCACGCGTTCTACGAACAGGCGCGGCGGGCCTATTGCGTGGTGCAGACCGCCGAGACCCGGCTTTACGGCAACGTCATCCTGTCGAAAGGCATTGTCGCGCCGGGGTGAAAGGGGCTTTTGTGGGCCGCCCTCGCCGATGGCGATGCGCTCGCAGGCATTGCCGGCCCGTTTCATGGCGGCGCGGGGCTTGTCGAGGCGCGCGGCGTTGTCGGCGCGGGTGATGTTCAGCCTTGGGGCGGTGGCGGTCATGCGGCGCGCTCCATGAATTGAGATCGGGTTTACGGCGGCGCGAAAACCCGCGCCCGGCGGGCGAAAACCCGCGATGCCTGTCCGGATGACGCGCAAATCGCCGCCAAGCGCAAGATGGGGGCAAGCCGGGACGTGCGATTCTCCGTCGGCGCGCATGGTGATTCGCCGGAGCGCGGCGAAACCGGGGTGATTCGGCGTCGGATGGGGCGGTTTCGCCGCGATGCCGGCGGCGGCGGCGGCGCGGACCGCATCCGGGGGCTTTCCCGGTCAGGTTGCGCCCATGCCTGTATCTTGTGGATATGAGCGAGTTGGTTAATAGATGCTGCAGCCGCCGCGCGGATCGCGACATTTTAAAACCGAGGCGCAGAATGCAGAGAATTGCGCCTGAAAGCGGCGCGTCCGACGCCGATGCGATTGTTTCTTGCTTTCCTAAAAAAATCCACGCATATGGGGCCTGCTATCGTTCACCTATGAATACCTGTCCGTCTTTCGAGGCTGCTGGTCTTTCTGATCTGACCGAAAAGCGCAAAGCTGCGGCATCTCGCGCGCAGCGTTCTAAGAAGGAGTCACGGACATGGCCACTGGCACCGTGAAATGGTTCAACGCAACCAAGGGTTTCGGCTTCATCCAGCCCGATGAAGGCGGCAATGACGTTTTCCTGCACATCTCGGCCGTTGAGCGCGCCGGTCTGCAGAGCCCCGCCGATGGACAGAAGATCCAGTTCGATCTCGAGAGCGGCCGCGACGGCCGGACCTCGGCCGGCAACATCAGCTACCTCTGATCGGGCGGGCGGCGACGCCCGACCGCTGAACGCTTTCAGATCCCGCAGGTTCGCCTGCGGGATTTTTGCATTCGTCGCGTCTGTCGGGGGCGTGCCCTGGCGGGCGCCGGGCGTCAGGGCTTGCGGAAACTGTCGAGCTTGACCACGTCGCCGCCGCCGTCATCCCCGTCCCCGGGCGCGGCGCCGTCGCCCCCCCCGTTGTCGGATTCGGCGCCGTCGCGGGCGCGCGGGGCGGTTTCGCCGGGATCCTCGCCGACCTCGTGGGCGTCGAATTTCAGGCCGAATTCGGCGTGGGGATCGACGAAGGTCGTGACCGCGTCGAAGGGCACCACCAGCGAGGCGGGGCGGTCCGCGAAGGACAGGCTGATGGAGAAGCGGTCGCCGGCCACGGCGAAATCCCAGAATTCGTTCTCCAGCACGATGGTGATATCCTTGGGATACCGTTCGCGCAGCCAGTCGGGCATGTCCACGCCGGGGGCGTTGGTGTCGAAGGTGATGTAGAAATGATGCTGGCCGGGCAGTCCCTCATGCGCGACGACGCCCAGGGCTTCCGCCATCACGCGGCGCAGGGCGCGTTGCATCATGCCACCATAGTCGAGTTGATCCGCGGACATCGTTTCCCCTTTGCGCAGGCGCTTCGACCTTATCCGATTCTCGTTTGAAGGAAAGCGGATGCAGGCGCGTCGCGGGCGCAATATTGGCGTTGCGGGGCGCAATTCGCCCTGTGGTTCAACGCGAGTTCATTGGGGTGAACATGCGCGGTGGGGCGGAGCGCGATTCGGCGTGGACCCGAGGCAAGCCCGCCGGGGCGACGCGGACTCGGCGCCAAACGCCTGAACCTTGAATGCTGGGGGGGGGTAGGTGCAGGCTTCTGTTGCCAGGCGCCTGCGAGCCCCGCCTGAAGCTGCTAGGCCTCAGGACTTAAGGTTTCGGTTTGGGCGCTGCATTAAGCAGCGACGGCCACCGGAGCACGGTTGTCATTGGCAACTGTACAATTTGAGCCGGTAACGGTGGCATCCTGCCGAGCGAAAGCTAACGCCTTTACACGTCCGTCGATCCTGTTTCGGCCCCATGCCGCCCTTTGAGCCCGCCCGCCAATGACCGGGTGGAAGGGGTTTTGGTGGAGCCGCCGGGTACCGCCCCCGGGTCCGATCCGCTTATTACGCGCGCGTTTATCGCCATAGTCCCCGAGGGGACGCCTTACATATAGCGGCTGACGGTGCGGAAATGAAGGGGGGTGACGGGGGAAAATTCCCAACCGGCGGCGGCGGTCAGTTGCGCCCGGTCAGGCGCATGAGAAACTGGCGCATGCGCACCCGGGCGCGGCGCGGGTCGCTGGCCAGCCAGCCCAGGTAGCGCCGCGCCGCCGACAGGTAATGCGCCGCGCCGCGCCAGAGATGGTGAAGGCGGGCGCGCAGCGGCATGGGCGCGCCGCCTTGGGGGCGGGGATAGCCGAGGCGGTCCATGTCCGCGGCGGCCACGGATTCGACGCCGGCGCGCAGCCAGGGGGGGAGCTCGCGGGCCCAGGCCTCGGCGCGGGCGGGTTGGGGGGCGCCGGCGGCGAGCTGGTGCAGGGCGCGTTCGGGGGGCGGGACCTGGAAGCCGGGGCGGCCCTGGCCGGCGGGCGCGGGCGCGGCGCCGAGCCAGGCGCGGATGCGCGCGATCGCGGCCTCGGGGTCGGCGACGAGGTCTTCATAGGCGATGTCGAGCACCGGGGCCCTGGCGGCGAGCGCGCGCACCCGGGCCATGTAGCGCCGCCACAGCTTGGCCGCGTGGATGGCGTCGCCGCGGGCCATGGGCTTGCCGTCGTCAAAGGGGGAGGCGGTGCGGATCATGGAATTGGCCACCCCGCGCGGGTCGCGCCGCACATGCAGGAAGCGCAGCTCGGGGAAGGTTTCGAGCGTGCGTTCGGCGTTGATGGCGAGGGCGCCGTTTTTCAGGATCGCCAGCTTGCAGCCGGGGGCGGCGACGCGGCGCAGATGCGCGTCGATCACCGCGTCGAGGATGGCGCGCGCGCCCTGCCCGGCGCAGGTTTGCGCGATCGCGGCGGCGGCGGCGTCAGAGAGCCCGAGATTGACGAACTGGGCGTCCTCGCGGAACAGCTCGGCGAGCCCGGCGGGGTCGAGCGCGCGCACCCGGGCCTCGCCCATCCAGAACAGCAGCTGGGGCAGGGTGAATTCCGGCAGCACCGCGATGTCGGGCGCGGCGGCGTCAAGCCGATGGGCGAGGAAGGTGGAGCCCGAGCGCGCGCAGTAGATCAGCGCCGCATAGGCGCGGGGCGGGGCGGGTTCGGGCGGGTCAGCGTTGGGCATCGCCCTGGGGGCCTTTCAGCATGTTGAGGATCGGCGCGATCAGGCAGAGCGCCGTGGGGTCGACCCCGGCGCCGCGGATGCAGGCCCGGCGCGCCAGCAGGTTGCGCAGCAGCAGGGTGGCGAAATTGCCGATCGCCACCCCCCAGACCCCAAGCCACCAGACGCTGATCAGCTGGAACGCCAGCCCCGCCCCGTAGGATATCGCCAGGATGCGCAGCAGCGCCGCGGAGCGCCCGGTCATCATCAGCAGCGGGTTGGTGGGGCCGAACAGCGCGTTCAGCGCCACGCCCGAGGCCAGCAGCAGCAGGATCGGATAGCTGGCGCGGAACTCCTCGCCGAACAGGCCGAGCAGGAAATCGCCGAACAGCGCCACCCCGGCCAGCACCGCCAGCGTCGGGGCGCCGACGCCCAGCGCCACCAGTCGCAGGGTGCGCTGCAGGGTGGCGTGCTCGTTGCGGTGATAGTGGCGCGAGATGATCGGCGCCGCCACCAGATTGGCGGCCATCAGCATCAGCCCCAGCAGCGCGGCGATGCTGAGGGCGGCGAAATACTGGCCCGCCGCCTCGGGGGAGAGCGCCGCGCCCACCACCACAACGTCGAGATGCTGGGTCCCCGCCGCCAGCGCCACCGCCGCCCAGATCGGCGCCGCGGTGGCCAGCCAGCCGCGCCGGGGCTGATCGAAGCTGCGCGCCAGGTCGTCGCGAAAATCCAGCGTCGGGCCGCCGTCGAGGCGGCGCAGGCGGCGCGACTGCCACAGCGTCAGCAGCGCCAGCGCCCCGGCCAGCGCCATCAGCGGCATGGTCGAGGTCAGGAATTGGCCCGAGGCCAGCGCCCCCAGCGCCAGCGCCACGCCGAAACCGCGCCACAAGACGTCGCGCGGGGCCAGCGAGGCGACGATCATGCCCTGCGCGCGCAGGGCGCCCGACACATAGGCGGCCCAGGTGGCGGCGGGCACGAACAGGGACGCCGCCAGCATGGTGTCGCCGCCCACCCCGCCGATCCAGACCAGCAGCGCCAGCCCGGCGCCGAAGGCGAAGCCGCCGGCGAGGCTCACGCGTTCGCCCCAGTAGAGCACGTCGCGGGCGCGCCCGGGGTCGCCGCCGCCGTCGTATTCCGGCCACCAGCGCAGGATCGCGGTGTGCAGCCCGGCCCCGGCGACCACCGACAGATAGGTGGCGAGGCTGAGGCCGAAGCCGAAGCGGCCGAAGGTTTCGGGTTTCATGGCGCGCGCCATCAGCACCAGCATGGCGAAGGTCAGGCCGGCGGCGGCGATCTTGATCGCCAGCGCCTTGCCGGCGCCGCCGGCGAGCTTGCGAAACAGCGCATCGTCGGTCTGGCGGGCGATCTGGGCGCGAATCCGCGCCCGCGTTCCGGAATTGAAGATCACCTCGCCCCGCTCTGACTACGCTGCACGCTTGCCGGTCCCGTCGGGATTTGTCCGATGCGGGCGCGCCGGTCAAGGGACAAATCGCCCCTGTCGCCCCCGCCGGGAAGGCGGCGGCGCGGCTTCGCGCCCCGCGAGCGCGCGGGCCGCCGCGACCGCGTCGGGGCCGGGTTTCGTCGGCAAACCGGCAGGCGAACGGGTGGCGAAACCGCCGGGGCGGTCGGGGCCGCGAGGACCGGGGTCGGCGTCGGGATCGGTTGCCGGGCCGGCCCCTGAATCGATGTCGGCGTCGGTGTCGGCGTCGGTGTCGGGGGCGGCTTCGGGGGGGGCGCCCGATTTGCGCCCGGCCTCGCGCCAGCGCGCCAGCAGGTAGCCGGCGCCGAACCACATCACCCATTCGGTGATGCCGTTGTAGAAGGAGAAGATCACCGCGATATAGACCAGGATCGGCAGGTCCATGGAATTGCGCGCCCCCACCCACAGCGTCAGGCGCACGAAGAAGGCCGAGAACAGCAGCCAGGCGACCACGCCCCATTCGGCGAACAGGGAAATGAACAGGTTGTGGGCCTCCTGTTCGCGCAGCAGGCGTTTCATGCTGCCGATGTGATACTGGTCGTAGACCTCGACGCTGTTGAGGTAGCCGACGCCGAACCAGGGGTTCTGCAGGCCCATGTTGATATGGGTGATCCAGTGGTCGTAGCGCAGCGAGGTGAGCACGTTCAGCATCACCTTGGTCTGCGGGGTCAGGAGCTTGTCGAGCTCCCACAGCCACAGCGGGAAGCTGGCGGCGATCAGCACGATGGCCAGCGCCGCCCCGGTCTTGAACAGCCGCCCCGGGACCAGCGCCACCGCCAGCGCCAGCAGCGCCGCCGCCGCGAAGCCGCGGCTGGCGGTGGTCAGGATCACCGCGAAGAAGAACAGCGCCGCCAGGTATCTGCGGTGATAGAGCAGGATGATGCCGAGAAAGCAGTAGAGCGCGGCGCTGTAATTGTGATGCCCGGCCAGCCCGTCGAAGCGCAGCAGCGACACGCCGAACAGGTCGCGGGTGGCCGAGGGCGTGCCGAACGCCATTTCCAGCGGAATGACGATGATGGCCAGGGGCATGAGGATGGAGACGATGCGCCGGGCCATGGTCGCGGGGTCCAGCGTGCTGACCAGGTGCGCCATGCAGACCATCAGGAACACCTGCGCCAGCTTGATCAGCGTCACCGGATCGGGGCCGGCTTTCAGGGTTCCGACGAAGCCGATGGCCACCACCATGTAGGGCAGGAAGAACATGCGGCTGACGGCGGCGGTGGCGGCGAGGAAGGCCAGCCCGGCCAGCGGCGCGAGGATGCGGATGAACAGCGGCAGTTCGCCGGGATTGCGCAGCGCGCCGACGATGACCATGGTCATCAGCACCGAGGACAGCGCCACCGTGTAGCCTCGGGGGGCGTGGATCGCCGGCCCGGGCGCCGTGCGGCCGCCGCCATGGGCGTCACGCCGGGATCCGGCGCGTTTTTCGGCCAGTTTTCCGATCCGATCGGCCAGGCGATCGCCGCGATGATCCGGCAGGTCCGTCATGCGCCCCCGATGCTGCGCGCCCCCGATGTCGCGCGCCCCCGATGCTCGGCGTCCGGGACCGCGCGCGGGCGGGCGTGGCCTCGCTGTTGCTTTTCCCGCGTTTACACCATCGCCGCGCGGGCGAGAAGCCCGATCGCGGCGCCGGTCCGGTCCGGGCGGGGGCGGGGACGGATTGACGATCGAGACTCAGGCGAAGGCGCCGGCGCGGTCCTCGATCCAGGCTTCAAGCAGGGTGCGGGCGATGGCGCCGCGCCTTGCCGCAAGGATTTTCGGGTGCTCGCCGGCCAGGGCGGCGCGGATTTCGGCGCGGGGCGTCCACATGGCTTCCTCCAGCTCCTTGGGGTCGATGTCGATGGCGTCGTCCAGCGCCTCGCCCGCGCAGCCGATCATCAGCGAGGAGGGGAACGGCCAGGGCTGGCTGGCGAGGTAGCGCACGCGGCCCACGGTGATCGCGGCCTCCTCGAAGGTTTCGCGGCGCACCGCGGCCTCGATGGTCTCGCCCGGCTCCATGAAACCGGCGAGCAGCGAATACATGCCCGCGGGCCACATGGCGTTGCGCCCCAACAGGACGCGGTCGCCATGGGTGATGAGCATGATCACCACCGGGTCGGTGCGCGGAAAATGCAGCGCCCCGCAGCCGTCGCATTTGCGCCGCCAGCCGGCGCCGTCCATGGCCGAGGGCTGGCCGCAGCGGGCGCAGAAGCGGTGGCTGCGGTGCCATTCCAGGATCCCCTTGGCGGTGGCGGCGTCGGCGGCGTCCTGCGCGCTGAGGTCGGCCATCACGCCGCGCAATTCGGCAAAGCGCACATGGTCGGGCAGCGAGGGGTGGTGGTTGAGGGTCTTGTCGAAAAAGCCCTGGGCGCCGGGGGCGGTCGCGGGGTCGGTCCAGGGGGACACGTCAAGCGCGAAGCAGCCGTCATCGCCCGACAGGCCGAGGAAGGCCGGCGGGGTCTTCGCCTCGGCCAGCAGGGGCGCGCCGGGGGACAGCCAGCAGAGCGCGGGGGCGCGGTTCGGGGGCGCGTCGGGCGTGGGGGGCGGGTCGAGGCTGACCAGCGGCTTGCCGCGCCAGAGCGGCAGGATGCAGGCCCCGGGCGCGCGCCAGAGCCGGTCGATGCGCGCCGCGTCGCCGCGCAGATGGTCGGCGCGATCCCGGGTTCCTTTGGCGAAGGTGATGTGGTCTTCGGTGATCATCGTCAGGGATTTCCGTGTTCATGCGGCGGGCGCCGCGACCTTGCCCCAATCGCGGGTGGGCTGCAAATCACGCCTTGGCGGGGGGGGCGCCACGGGGGCGGCCTCGGGGGTCAGCCACGGGGTCAGCCACGGGGGCCAGCCACGGGGGCCAGCCACGGGGGCCAGCCACGGGGGCCAGCCACGGGGGCCAGCCACGGGGAGGGGCGGCACGGCCTCTTGTCATGGCGCGCGCGAATCGCTATCTGTGCCCTTGAGAGGTTGGCGCGGGCGAACGCCTCGCCAATCCGGCCAGGTCCGGAAGGAAGCAACCGTAACGAGTCTCGTTTGGGTCGTTGTCCAGCCTCTCACCCCCCCCCGCTATTCCCCACCCGCAATTTCCTCCCCGCTCGTCGGGCGGCCCTTGATGCGCGCCGGCGCTTGCGACCTGCGCTTGTGACTGGGCGCGCGGGGGCATATTGTCGGGCGACCCGCAATCCCCGCCATCCCGAAAGCGAGCGCGCGCATGACCGAGGCGACCCCGACGCCCCCCGAAGCAAGCGCAGAAGCAAGCGCAGAAGCAAGCGCGAGCGGGGCCGGCTATCAGGTGCTGGCGCGAAAATATCGGCCGGCGGATTTCAGCGACCTGATTGGCCAGGAGGCCATGGTCCGCACGTTGAAGAACGCCTTCGACTCGGACCGCATCCACCACGCCTTCATGCTCACCGGGGTGCGCGGCGTGGGCAAGACCACCACCGCGCGCATCATCGCCAAGGGGCTGAACTGCATCGGGCCGGACGGCAAGGGCGGGCCGACCATCGCGCCCTGCGGCGTCTGCGAACCCTGCGTCGCCATCGCCGATTCGCGCCATGTGGACGTGCTGGAGATGGACGCCGCCAGCCGCACCGGGGTCGGGGACATCCGCGAGATCATCGATTCAGTGCGCTACCGGGCGGCCTCGGCGCGCTACAAGGTCTATGTGATCGACGAGGTGCACATGCTCTCGACCAACGCCTTCAACGCGTTGCTCAAGACGCTGGAGGAACCCCCCGAGCACGTCAAGTTCATCTTCGCCACCACGGAAATCCGGAAAGTGCCGGTGACGGTGCTGTCGCGCTGCCAGCGCTTCGACCTGCGCCGCATCGAGCCGGAGGTGATGATCGATTTCCTCGCCGGGATCGCGGCCAAGGAAAACGCGGCGATCGCGGCGGATGCGCTGGCGCTGATCGCGCGGGCCTCGGAAGGGTCGGCGCGCGACGCGCTGTCGCTGCTGGATCAGGCGATCGCCCATGGCGGGCCGCCGGGCGGCGGCGAGACCGGCGCCGATCAGGTGCGCGCCATGCTGGGGCTGGCGGATCGGGGGCGGGTTCTGGACCTGTTCGAGGCGGTGATGCGCGGCGATTGCGCCGGCGCGCTGGGCGAGCTGGGCGAGCAATACGCCGCCGGCGCCGATCCGTTGGCGGTGCTGCGCGATCTGGCCGAGGTCACCCATTGGGTGTCCGTGGTCAAGATCGCGGCAAGCGCCGCCGACGACCCCTCGATCGGCCCCGACGAACGCATGCGCGGGCGCGATCTGGCGGCGCGGCTCGGGCAGCCGCCGCTGCTGCGGCTGTGGCAGATGCTGCTGAAGGCGCTCGACGAGGTCGCCGCCGCGCCCAACGCGATGATGGCGGCGGAAATGGCGGTGATCCGGTTCACCCATGTGGCCACCATGCCGACGCCCGGCGACATCCTGCGCAGGCTTGAGGCGACGGGCGGCGAGGTCGGTTCCGGGGGCGCCCCCGGCGGGCCGCACGCCGCGGGCGGCGGTGGTCAAGGGGGCGTTCAGGGCGGAAATCACGGTGGAAATCACGACCAAAATCACGGCGGAAATCACGGCGGCGCGCTGCGCGGCGTGGCCACCGGCGGCGAGGGCGGCGGGGCGCTGGCCCCGCGCGCGCTGCTGGGCAACGCCCAGACCAGCGCCCAGACCAGCGCGCAACCCGAGTCCGAGGCGCTGGCGCATTACCGGACATTCGACGACGTGGTGGCGCTGATCCGCGCCAAGCGCGACGCCAAGCTGCTGGTGGAGGTGGAGAGCCATCTGCGGCTTGTCGCCTACCGTCCCGGGCGCATCGTGTTCGCGCCGACCCCGGATGCGCCCACGGGCCTCGCCGCCGATCTGGCGCAGCGGCTGCAAAGCTGGACCGGGGCGCGCTGGATGGCGATTGTCGAGGCCGACGCCCCCGACCCGACGCCCACCATCGCCGAAACCCGCGGCGCCGCACGCGCCGATCTGCACGCGGCGCTGAAGACCCATCCGCTGGTGCAGGCCGCGCTGGCCGCGTTTCCCGGCGCGCAAATCAAGGAGACCCGCGCCTACGCCGCCGACGGCGAAGGCGCCGGCGCCCTTGCGCCGCTGGCCCCGGCGGAGGATGACAGGCCGGAATTCGGCGAGGACGAATGGGATGACTGGGATCCGGTCGATCCGTTCTCGGACTGAGATCAGGAGAAGCGAATGCTGAAGGGTTTGGGACAGCTTGGCGACATGGCCAAGATGATGAAGGCCGCGCAGGAGATGCAGGGCAAGATGGAGGCGGCGCAGGCGCGGCTCGACGAGATCGAGGTCGAGGGCGAGGCCGGCGCCGGCATGGTGAAGGCGATCTGCACCGCCAAGGGCGAATTGAAGCGGCTCGACATCGACCCGACGATATTTTCGCCCGAGGACAAGGAGGTGGTCGAGGATCTGATCGTCGCCGCGGTCAAGGACGCCCAGGACAAGGCCGCGCTGGCGGCGCAGGCGGAGATGGCCAAGGCCACCGAGGGCCTGCCGCTGCCGCCGGGCATGAAGCTGCCTTTCTAGGCGCCGGCGAAGTTTCCAGGCGCCCGCGAATGGGCCGGATTTCGCCTGATTTCGCGCGCGGCGCGCGGGGCTGTTGCATTTTGGCAATGGCTGGCGCGGGCGGCGGCGCATCAGCGAAAAAATCCACTTGATCGCGACGGCGTTAACGTTCATGAATGGTTAACGTAGCGTTGTGAGGATTAGAAATCGCAAGCGTAGCGGAGTGCGATAAGTTAACGCGTATCTGTTAATTCTCCGGCCCGGCGACTGACACCGTAGTCAATCGCTGGGCCGAAATCGTTTTGTTCGCAGGGAATTGGCGCGATTGCGATGTGGGCTTACTCCCGACCCAGCAGACGGTCGGTGATGAAGGCGCCGGCGCCCGAGGCCTTGAAATCGCGGGTCAGGGCCGCGCGGTCATATTCCGTTTTGACCCAGTCGCGAAAGTGAACGCCCCGGGATTCGGCCTCGGCCGCCCTGTCGAAGAACAGGTCGAGCACCCCCGTCGGACCGGATCTGAAATGCCCGTAGCGCAGGGAAAGCTGGGAGCGGGCCTCGGCCACCGGGCGGCCCTCGGCCAGAATCAGCCACAATGCCGCCATGAACCCGGCGCGGTCGGCGCCGGATTTGCAATGGAACAGCACCGGGCGTTCGAGCTGCGCGATCAGGGTTTCAAGCTCGGCGATCTCCTCGGGTTTGGGCAGATCGCGCGAGCGCAGCACGAAGCGTTCGAAATTCAGGCCGTGGCGGGCGCAGGCCTCGCGCTCCAGCGGGAAGGATCCGAAGATCACCCCGCCGCGCAGGGTGACCACGGTCCTGACGCCGTCGCGCGCCATGCGGGCGATCTGCCAGGGCAGGGGCTGGGCGGCGCGCCAGGCATGGGCGCCGACGCGATGGCGGTTGAGGTGGATCGCGCGGAACACCGCGTGATCCACGAACAGCATGTTCAGCCAGGCGTGCAGGCGGTGGCGCCAGCCGCGGATCTCGCCGCCCCAACGCAGGCGGCCGCGCTGGCGGCGCTGCAGGCGCTTGCGGGTCTTTGGCGGCAGCGACGGGTCGTCGGGGTCGCGCCTTGGCGGCGGAATGCCGGGCCCGGCCAGCTTTCTTGCGGCGGGGGCGGCGCGGGGGGCTGGCCGGGGGCGCCCGGGCTCGTCGGGGGAGGACATGCGCTTGGCTCTCCGAACCGGGGGCGGGTCGCGGAGGCGACGACCGTGATCGCGCCAGTGTGCACGGATTTGCAATCCGCTGCAATCGCCTGACCTGGAACGGAAACGCTCCGTTGCAACGGCCCCCGCGGGCTCGGCGATCGCGACCGTCTGTGGTTCTCTGTCCGCGAATTTCGGCATTGGTCCCGCTTTGCCCGGCCAATCGGCCAGGGTGACCAGACATTGCTTTCGATCCGTCACGCAGCGCCAGACAGCACGCCCGAACCGGCCCGGCAGGTCCATTCTGAATGATGAGTTGTCGCAATAGAGCGATATTGCTTCGCTTTTTTGCTGACTAATAATAGCGGCAGGAAAATGCCCCATTTGGTTGAAGGCGATGTTCGTTTGGCGAACATATCGCGGATCCAATCGGGGACAGCTTTTGAATACAGCATATTCGGATCAATCAGAAAACATTCATTGCGCCTCAAAGGCATTGCCGGGCGCGGAATGCAATACATGGGCAAACCAGCCCGCAACATGGGAGCGTATGATGAATCGATACGGATACGCGGCAGCGACCGGTCGCTCGGCGGCCTGGGCAATGTTGCTGTTGTCGGTCACGGCTGGCGGTTTGCTTGCGCAGGACAGTGAAAACGCCGCCCGGAACGCAGGTCCCGGGAACGAGATCACCTTCACGACCTGGACCGGGCCATACATGCGCAGTCAGATGCTCGGTTTCGTGCGCCCCTATGAGGAGGAGAACGGCGTTCGCGTCCATGTCGAGCATTACAATGGCGGCATCGACGAAATTCGCGATCAGGTTGAATCCGCGAATGTGGTTTGGGATGTCGTCGATCTGACCCAGGCGGATTCCCTGCGCGCCTGCAAGGAGGGGCTGCTGGAAAAACTCGAAGACATCGAATTGCCCCCGGGCGCGGACGGCGTCCCGTTCCGCGACGATTTCGTCGAAGGGGCCCTGAATCCCTGCGGCGTCGGCGTCATCGTCTGGGCCACGGCCTTTGCCTACAACCAG
The DNA here is from genome assembly GCF_056449545.1 of Oceanicella sp. Taxonomy (NCBI): domain Bacteria; kingdom Pseudomonadati; phylum Pseudomonadota; class Alphaproteobacteria; order Rhodobacterales; family Paracoccaceae; genus Oceanicella; species Oceanicella sp. Next base: position 29,238 of record NZ_JBWOMN010000090.1, read on the forward strand.
GACGCTTACGGCGACAATCCCCCGGTTTCGATCGCGGATTTCTTCGATGCCAAGACCTTTCCGGGGCGGCGCGCGATTCGCAATGATCCCACCGTGATCATGGAATGGGCGTTGATGGCGGACGGCGTCCCCCGCGAAGCGGTCTACCCGACGCTGGAGACCGAAGACGGCGTCCGGCGCGCTCTGGCGACGATGGACGCGATCAAGCCCGGCCTGCAAACCTGGGACACCGGGCGTCAGCCGGTCCGGATGCTGAATGCGGGCGACGTGTCCATGGCGATGATCTGGGCCACGACCGGCGCGCAGGCCGCGCGCGAGGACGGGGCGAATTTCACCGTCATCTGGGACGGGCGGGTGATCGAACTCGACCTGTTCGGCATCCCGAAAGGCAGCCGTTACAAGGACGAGGCCATGGATTTCATCCGCTATGCCAGCAGCACGGAATCGCTGGCGAGAATGGTCGGCTACATGCCGAACGGGCCCACCCGGAAATCGTCGCTGGCGTTGCTGTCCGAAGATGCGCTTGCGCAAATACCCAACGGTCCGGCCTACGCGGACAATCTGCATATTCTGTCCGATGCGCAATGGTGGTCCGAGAACCACGCAAGGCTGGAAGAGGCGTTTGACGCCTGGATGGCTGTGTCCGTTCGACAAGGCGCCGCCGGATCGACCCGATAATCAAAGAACATGTGAACCGAGAGGGAATTGTTATGAGTGATGAAACGCACGCACCGCCAGACAACCTCGTAGCGAAAACAGGCATATTCGCAGGCATGAACGTCACCATGGGCATTGCCTCGATAGTCATGATCTTGACGTTTGTCTTCTTCACCATCAGGGATGTCGAAGCTTCGAGCGCAATATTCGCGACGGGCAAGGATTTTATCATCGGCACTCTGGGATGGTTCTATGTGGTGGTGGTCAATGCCGCATTGTTCTTTGTCTTCTGGCTGCTCATCAGCCGGTTCGGGGATGTCAAGCTCGGCAAGGAGGATGACGAGCCGGATTTCTCGACATTCTCGTGGATCTGCATGCTGTTCAGCGCAGGGCTCGGATCCGGACTGATCTACTGGGGCGTTGCCGAACCGATGTTTCACATGCAGGACAACCCGTTCCTGACCCGGGAGGGCATCGCCCCCGGCACCGTTGACGCCGCCGTCAATGCGGTGCGGGTGACGGATTTTCACTGGGGCCTGCATGGATGGGGATTGTATGTGCTGGTCGGCCTCAGCCTTGCCTATTTTTCCTACCGGCGGGACATGCCCCTGACCCTGCGCACGGCGCTGTACCCGGTTCTGAAGGAAAAGATCTACGGCCCCTGGGGGCATCTGATCGACCTGATCGGCGTATTCGGCACGATCTTCGGCCTTGCCACGTCGCTTGGTCTGGGGGTCACCCCGATCGCCGCCGGGATCGAGAAGCTTGGCTGGATGGAAAACACCCAGACCAATCAGCTGATCCTGGTGGCCATCATCACCGCCCTCGGCACGGCTTCGGCGGCGTCGGGGGTCGGCAAGGGCGTGCGTATCCTGAGCGAAGCGAATGTCATCGCAAGCATCGGCTTGCTGGCGCTGTTCCTGATCCTGGGCCCGACCGCGTTCATCCTTGGCATCACCATCTCGAGCATGGGCGACTATCTCTGGAACGTCATCCCGATGGGCTTCTGGATCAATGGCGATCCCGAAAGCCAGTGGCAGAGCTGGTGGACCATCTTCTACTGGGGCTGGTGGATCGCCTGGTGTCCGTTTGTCGGCCTCTTCATCGCCCGCGTCTCGAAAGGCCGCACGATCCGGCAGTTCTGCTTCTGCGTGCTGTTGATTCCGACCTCGGTCGTGCTGCTCTGGATGGGCGTGTTCGGGGGCGCGGCAGCCGGCGTGGACCTGTTCTACGATGCCGGCGTCGCTGATGCGGTGAATGCCGATTACGCATCCGGCGTGTTCCAGACCGTAGCCGGTTTCGGCTATGACTGGCTGGTCTATCCGATCACCGTCCTGGTCACCATCCTGCTGATCTCGTGGTTTGTCACCTCGTCTGACTCGGGCACGTTGGTGATGTGCACGATGCTGTCGATGGGCGACGAGCACCCGCCGATCAAGTTTCGGATCTTCTGGGGTCTGACGGCCGGGATCGTGGCCGGGATATTGATGCTTGCCGGCGGGCTCAGCGCCCTTCAGACCGCGTCGATCGTGGCCGGGCTTCCGATCGCGATCATCCTGCTGTTCATGATCTACGGCATAGTCAAGGCCCTGCACGAAGACTTCCCGCAGCCGGACGTTCAGGACAAGTACGAGCTCGAGTTCCTGAACCGCTAGTAGGGGTGCGCAAAGCATTGCGAAAGCAAAGGGGGCGGTCCGATCGCCCCCTTTTTCACGCAAGTCGGCCCGATCTTTCGACCGAGGGGGCGGCGCCTCGGTCGTTTCGACCCCACCCCGAAACCGGCGTCTCGCGGGCGCCGGCATGTCCATTCTCAAGCGGTGGATGCGCCTTGGCGGACGGTCCGATCCTGCCGGGCCGCCGCAGGCCCGCGGGGGGCTAGGCCGGCAGGCCGACCCGGGGCGCGGGATCGGCGAGCAGCGCGGCCAGCGCCGGCCAGGCGTCGAGGCAGGCGCGGGTGGGGGCGAAGGCCTCGGCGCGCAGCCGCCCCCGATCCCACAGCGCCGCGCCGTCGATGCGGATCGTCGGGTCCAGCACCATCCAGCAGATCTCGCCGGGGGCGTAGGCGCCGCAGGTGTGGAAATGCAGCAGGCGCGGATTGGCGAAGGCGGTGTTGGACCAGCGGTCCGGGTTCTGCGCCGCCTCCGCGCGATAGTCGCAGCCCGGGTGGATGCCCGCATGCCAGGAATGGATGGCGTCGGCGTCGATGCCGAAGCAGGCGGCGACGGCGCGGTGATGCAGGCGCACGCGCGCGGCGTCCTCGGGGTCGCCGGAAAAGCCGGTGACGCGGCCCGCCGTCACCTCGGCCATGACCACGCGCTCGACCTTCAGAAAGGCCGGGTCATAGACCCGCGACCCGGTGGGGGTGAGGTAATGCGCCAGCGCCACCCGCCCGGAAAACCCCGCCGCGTCGATGGGTTGGGGCACCCCCATGGGAAACCGCCTGATGCCCACGTCGCGGCGGCTCGCGCGGGCCTCGGGCGACAGGGCGCCCGACAGGCGCGTGCCCAGCGCGCAGGACAGGTCGATGCGTTCGGCCCCGAGCAGCAGGTCGTTCACCGCCCCCTTCAGGCGCAGCAGCGCCCGGTGGTCGGTGCGCCCGAAGGCCGAGGCCAGCATCCCGGCGTCGCGCGCGTAGCTCATCACCCAGGTCTTGTCCGGGTCCGGGGCGGTGAAGCGATCCTGATCGCCGATGCGCGCGAAGAACACGATGACGTCATGGGCGGCGATGGCCGCCTCGATCCGGGGATCGCGGTCGTTGGAGGGCGGGCCGACCTCCAGCATATGCGGCGTCGCGCCTAGGCGGCGCGCCTCGGCGGCCACGGCCATGGGGGCTTCGCGGTCGTGCCAGCCCAGATCGGGGCGTTCATGCACGATCAGCAGTCGCGATGTCGGGGTCAGCCCGGCGCAGTTGAGCAGCAGGTTGCGCGCCCCGGCGGCGAGGTCGCGGGCGAAATCGGCGTCGCGGGTCATCGCCGGCGTTCCGCCTGCACGGTGAGGAACACCAGCTTCGGGGTCAGCACCTCGCGGAATCCGTGGCTGAGCTCGGCGTCGAGGCTGAGGCTGTCCCCGGCGTTGAGACGGATTTCCTCGGGTCCGTAGCCATAGATCGCCTCGCCCTCGATCACATGCACGAACACCACGCCATGGCCCACATAGATGGGCGGGCGGGCCTCCTGGCGCGACAGGGTCACCAGCCGGGCCTCGAATTGCAGGTCGCGCCGGGCGTGGAAGGCGAGGTTGACGAATTCGTGGCTGTGGCTGTCGTGGATGCGGGTGGATTTCAGCCCGTCGCCGCGCTTCACATGGGTGAAATCGGCGTGGTCGGCCGCGGTTTCGCGAAACAGGCTGACCAGCGGCACGTTGAGCGCCCGGCTGAGCGCGCTCAGGGTGGAGATCGACGGCGAGACCTGGCCGTTTTCGATGCGGCTGATCATGGCGGCGGAGATTTCCGACTGGGCGGCGAGCTGGCGGGCGGAGGCCCCGCGCGCCTCGCGCAGATCGCGCAGCGCCGCGCCAATGGCCAGATCGACGCGGGCGTTGCGTTGCCGGTCTGCGTCCTGGGTCATGATTTGCGGTAAGCGAACGCCCGCGCGAAGCGCCGGATCAGGTAGTCGCCGCAGGTGGTGGGCGGCTCGGCGGCGTCGAAATCGGCGCCGAAGATTTCGCGCGCGTCGATCACCGTTTCCGGGTTCGGGTCGAAGGCCAGCACCAGCGACAGGCGTTCGCGCCCCGAGGCGTTGACCACCCGGTGCGGGGTGGATTTGTAGGCGCCGTCGGTCCAGCGCGCCAGCAGGTCGGCGACGTTGACGATCAGCGCGCCCTCGATGGGCGGGGCGTGGATCCAGTCGCCCTGCGCGTCCTTGACCTGCAGGCCGCCGACGGAATCCTGGCACAACACGGTGAGCACGCCGAAATCGGTGTGCGGGCCGACGCCGAACTGATCCTTGCCCATGTCGTCGGGCTGCGCCGGGTAATAGACGAAGGAGGCGCGGCTGAGCGGCCGCGAGGCGCTGCGCAGGAAGAAGTCCCGGTCGAGCCCGAGCCCCAGCGCGAAGCCCCGCATCAGGTGATGGGCCACGTCATGGGCGTGGGCGAAATAGTCCATGGCGCTGGTCTGCAGCGCCGGCTGCGCGGCGGGCCAGCGGTTGGCGCCGCGCAGGGGGTGATCCTCGGGGGTGGCGCCGGCGGCGTCCTGATAGCCCCAGACAAAGCTTTCCTTCAGGTCGGGCTTGGCGTCGTCCTGCATCTTGGCCCCGCCGCGCCCGATCCAGCCGCGATGACTGGCGGAGACCGCGACCGCCTGCTTGGCGGCGTCGGGGCCGCGGAAGAATTTCAGCGCCTCGGCGCGGGCGGCGGCGATGCAGCCGGCGGGGATGCCGTGATTCTTGACGTAGATGAAGCCGAGCCCCTGGCTGGCGGCGTGCAGGGCGCGGGCCACGCGCAGCGGGTCGGATCCGTCCATCAGCGGCGCGATGTCGATCACCGGGATCACGTCTGGATCCACCGTCTTCGCCTCGGCATAGGCCATGGCCGCGCCCCCTTCTTTCATGGCTCCGGCCCACGCGGCCGGTCTTTGCACTGTAGTCAATTTATTGCGTGAAATGCAACGCGCTTCTGCGCGGTGATCAATCCCCCGCGTAATAGCCGATCACGTCGCCTTCAGTGGTGACGCCGAGCCCGTTCAGGCAGCGGTTCACGTAGTTGAAATAGCAGATGATCTGGTTGGCTTCGAGGATCTGGCCGTCATCGAGCCCGGCCGATTTCAGGGCTTCCACATCGCCGCGGACCATCTGCGCCGGGGCCAGGGTCAGCTTTTCCGCATAGCGCAGCAGCGCCAGTTCGGCGCCGTCGAAGGCGGTTTCGGGCTGGCGGCGCGCCAGCGCCGTCTCGATGCGATCGGCGCGCGCGTCGTCGCCGATCAGGTGGCGCGCGTTGGCCCAGTGATTGGCCAGCGAATAGTCGCATTCATTGAGGATCGAGACATAGGAGCTGACGGTTTCCTGCAGCCACATGGGCAGGGTGTTGGCGTCGTCGTGCAGCGCCGCGCGATACAGGGCCAGATGCCCCTTCATGGTGTTGGGGCGCAGCGAATGCACCCGCATCACGTTGTCCACGGTGCCGTGCGGCGTGCGCGCCAGCTTCAGGGTTTCGAGCAGCGCCGGGTCGGCGTCCTCGTCCGAGATCATGCGTATCCAGGCTGGCATGGCGGGTCTCCCGTTGGGGGGCTACAGGCGCTCGTCGGTCTGCATCCGGCGTTCCAGCCAGCGCACGGCGGAGGACACGATGAGGATCAGGACCAGGTATTCCAGCACCAGCACGGTGTAGATTTCCAGCGGCCGGTATTCCGAGACCACCAGTTCATTGGCCTTGCGGGTCAGTTCCTGCATGCCGATCACCGACACCAGCGAGGACATCTTCAGCATGTAGACCAGCTGGTTGCCCAGCGCCGGCATGATCCGGCGGATGGCCTGGGGCAGGATCACGAAGCGCATGGTGTCGCCGTAGCGCAGCGACACCGAATGCGCCGCCTCGTATTGCCCCCGGCTGATGGACTGGATGCCGGCGCGAAAGATTTCCGCCTCGAAGGCGCTGTCGGACAGCGCCAGCGCGATCACCCCGGCCCAGAACACGTTGATCGACAGGCCGGTGAGCTGGGGCAGCCCGTAATAGACCCAGAGGATCAGCACCAGGATCGGCACCGCGCGCACCAGTTCCACATAGCCGCGGCTGGCCCCGCGCAGGATCCGGTTCGAGGACAGCCCCGGCAGCGCCGCCAGCAGCCCGACGACGACGGAGATGCAGATCGCGGTGAAGGACAGCAGGATGGTGTAGTAGAGCCCGCTGAGCAGGAACCGCAGGTTGCTCGCGCCGGTTTCCATGGACGGGTCGACCACATACCAACCCCATTTCTCCGAGCAGCCGCTCAGCAGGAAGGCCGTGAGGGTGAGCAGCGCCGTGGCTCGCATGGGGGCCTCGTCCTTTGGTCAGTGGTGCAGGATCTTTTGCAGGAAGTCGCGGCAGCGGTCGCTGTCCGGCGCGCCGAAGAATTTGTCAGGGGCGGCCATCTCGACGATCTCGCCATGGTCCATGAAGGCCATCTTGTCGGCGACGCGCCGCGCGAAGCCCATTTCATGGGTGACGCAGATCATGGTCATGCCGTCGCGCGCGAGGTCGGTCATCACGTCGAGCACCTCGGAGATCATCTCCGGATCCAGCGCCGAGGTGGGTTCGTCGAACAGCATGATCC
>NZ_JBWOMN010000091.1:0-15055 GCF_056449545.1 Oceanicella sp.
ACCCCGGGGGGGTGCCCCGTCTTTTGCGCTTCAAACGCCCCGTGGCCAATGCGCAAACCGTCGCGGGCCCCCGTGGGGATCGCCGCGCGCGCCGGGCGCCGGGCGCCGATCCTATTTTGCGACCGAGGCCAGGAAAGCCGCCACGTCGTCGCCGCCCTTCTTGAGCTTGTAGGACATCTTCGACTTGGCCTTGCCGTTGTCGAGATAGGCGCGCAGGAACTTCTTCGGGTCCTTGATGAACTGAGAGATCAGCTCCTCGTCCCAGACCAGTCCGGCCGCGCCGGCGGCCTTCATGTCCTTGCTGTACTTGTAGCCCTCGTAGGACCCCGCCGGACGCCCGACCACCCCGTAGAGGTTCGGACCGACCTTGCCGCCCTTGTAGATCATCTCGTCGCCATTCTTGATCGTATGGCACGCCTTGCATTTCTTGAAGATTTTCTCGCCTTTGGCGACGTCGCCTTCGGCCTGCGCGGCGACGGCGGTCACCGTCAGCGCGACGGCGGAAAGGATCGACAGGATGCGAGCGGACATTTGCTACTCCATTGATTGCTGTATCAGGGTCGTCATGGTGGTCTTCGCCCGAGGGTCAAGGCGTTGGGTCGGGATAATAGGGCCTTCGGTCGAGAAGTGTATGCGACAATCCCTCGCCGCCGCAGTTATTTTCCGGCGCCCGGGCGCGCCTTGTCCTTCACTTCGCCCCGCCAGGGCCCCTATCGCCCCGCCAGGCCGGGACCCGGCGCGCGCCGCCCCCGTGATCGGCCCCGTGATCGGCGCCGAAAACCTCCGCGAACGCGGTCTCCAGCGCCATGTCGAGATCCGGCATCGAGGCCGGAATCCCCAGATCCACGAGGCTGGTGACCCCGTAGCCGGTGATGCCGCAGGGCACGATACCGTCGAAATGAGACAGATCCGGGTCAAGATTGATTGAGATCCCGTGATAGCTGACCCATTTGCGCAGCCGCACCCCGATCGCCGCGATCTTGGCCTCGGGCGGGCCGGCGCCGGCGCCATGGGCGCCGGGCGCGAGGTCGGGCCGCGTCACCCAGACTCCGACCCGGCCCTCGCGCCGCTCGCCGGTCACGTTGAAGGCCGCCAGCGCGCGAATCGCCCATTCCTCCAGCCGCCAGACGAACTTGCGCACGTCGCGACCGCGCGCGCCCACATCGAGCATCGCGTAGGCGACCCGCTGGCCGGGACCGTGATAGGTGTACTGGCCGCCCCGGCGGGCCTCGAACACCGGAAACCGGTCCGGGTCGGTCAGATCCTCGGGCCGCGCGCTGGTCCCGGCGGTGTAAAGCGGCGGGTGTTCGAGCAGCCAGACGCATTCATCGGCCGCCCCGGCGCGAATCGCCGCCACCCGGGATTCCATGAATTCAAGCGCCGTCTCATACGGCGTCAGCCCGTCGGATATGCGCCACTCGACCATTGCCGCCTCCCGGTTCCGGCCGCGCGCCGCGACGCCGCGGCGCGACCTTCGCCCGCACAGGTAATCGCTGCCGGCGCCGGCGTCGAGTCTCAGCCTCGCGGGAAAACTCCGCGCGGCGAAATCCGGCCTTCACAAACCCGGACCCCCTTGATATACGCCGCTCCACACGAGATGCGGTCGTGGCGGAATTGGTAGACGCGCAACGTTGAGGTCGTTGTGGGGTAACACCCGTGGAAGTTCGAGTCTTCTCGACCGCACCATTGTTTCTGGACAGCATGTTGGTTCTGGATCGCCATTCGGGACGCCGCCGCGCGTCCCCGCCCCGGCCCGATCGAAAAATCGCCCGGGGGATCCCCGCTTCCGAAACCGTCGTCCCCGAAACCGTCGTCCCCGAAACCGTCGTCCTCGAAACCGTCGTCCCGGAAAACCATGCCGGCTGATCCGCCCCCCGCGCCCGCATCCGCCCCGATCTTCGACGCGATCGTGCTCGGCGCCGGGGCCGCGGGGATGTTCTGCGCCATCGAGGCGGCGCGGCGCGGGCGCGCGACGCTGCTGCTCGATCACGCCCGGGCGCCGGGGGAAAAGATCCGCATCTCCGGCGGCGGACGCTGCAATTTCACCAATCTCAACGCCGGCCCCGGCAATTTCCTGTCGCAGAACCCGCGCTTCTGCGTCTCGGCGCTGAAACGCTTCTCCGCAGCGGATTTTCTGGCCCGGGTGGAAAGCCACGGCATCGCCTGGCATGAAAAGGCGCGCGGGCAGCTGTTCTGCGACGGTTCGGCGCGCCAGATCGTCGCCATGCTCACCGACGAGCTGCGCGACGCCGGCGCGACGCTGCGGCTGGGGGTCGAAATCGGCGAGGTGACGCGCGACGGCGACGGGTTCGCGGTGCCGACCGCCGCCGGGACCCTGCGCTGCCGCAAACTGGTGGTGGCGACCGGGGGCAAGGCCATTCCGAAGATGGGCGCCAGCGGTTTCGGGCTCGACCTCGCGCGCAGATTCGGGCTGCGCCTGACCGAGACCCGCCCGGCGCTGGTCCCGCTCACCTTCGAACCGGCGACCCTGGCGGCGCTGAAACCGCTGGCCGGGGTGGCCTGCGACGCGCGCATCGCCTGCGGCAAGACCCGCTTCAGCGACGCGCTGCTGTTCACCCATCGCGGGCTGAGCGGCCCGGCGATCCTGCAGATTTCATCCTATTGGCGCGAGGGCGGGGAGATCGCCATCGACCTCGCCCCCGGGCTGGAGCTGTTCGAAATCCTGCGCGACGCGCGGCGCCGTCACGGGCGCCAGGCGGCGCGAACCGCGCTGGCGCTGCATCTGCCGCGCCGTCTCGCCCAGCACATCGCCGCCGCGCAGGGCGCGACCGCCAACCTCGCGGATCTGTCGGACAAGCGCCTGCGCGCGCTGGCGGGGGCGGTCAAGGACTGGCGCGTCACGCCCGCGGGCTCCGAGGGCTACCGCACCGCCGAGGTCATGCTCGGCGGCGTCGACACCGGTGAGCTGAATTCGAAAACCATGCAGGCGACGCGCGTCCCCGGCCTGCATTTCATCGGCGAGGCGGTGGACGTGACCGGCTGGCTCGGCGGCTACAATTTCCAATGGGCGTGGTCCAGCGGCTGGGCGGCGGGTCAGGCGGTCTGAACCGTTATTGCAACCGCTCGCGCGGGGCGGCAAGCGGCTCGGGGGCTGCCTCGGGCTCCGCCGGCTCCGGGTCGAACTCCACGCCGATGCTCTTCTGGCTGCGGGCGCCCAGATCCTTCAGTTTCTCCAACTGGCCCAGCATGTTGCCCCGCCCACGCGACAGCTTGTCCAGCGCCGAGTCATGAGCGGTCCGCGCCTTGTCCAGATGCGCGCCGACGGCGCTCACGTCATCGACGAAATTCGCCACCTTGTCATAGAGCAGCCCGGCGCGCCTGGCGATTTCCTCGGCGTTGCGGTTGCGCCGCACCACGGTCCAGACGTTCTCGATGGTGCGCAGGGTCATCATCAGCGTCGTCGGGGTGGCGATCATCACCCGCTTCTCGGCGGCGTAGGCGGTGAGATCGCCGCGCGCGCGCAGGGCCTCGGACAGGGCGCTCTCGATGGGCATGAACATGATCACGTAATCCGCCGCGCCGGCGTCGAGCCGGTGGTAATCCTTGGCCGACAACGCATCGATATGGCCGCGGACCGAAACCACATGGCGCTTGACCGCGGCGGCGCGGGCGGTGTCGTCGATGGCGTTCACCGCCTCCTCATAGGCGGTCAGCGACACCTTGCTGTCGATCACCAGCGACCTGTTTTCGGGCAGGCGCACCACCACGTCGGGGCGCAGGGCGCGACCGTCCTCGGCCCGGTGATGCACCTGCACCTCGTATTCCTCGCCTTCGCGCAGGCCGGATTGCTCCAGCAGCGACGCGAGGATCATCTCGCCCCAGGCGCCCTGTTTCTGGCTGTCGCCCTTGAGCGCCCGGGCGAGGTTTTCCGCCTCGCGCGACACCGCCTCGCTGCGCGCGGTCAGCGACTTGATCTCGGCCGTCAGTTCGTGGCGCTCCCTCGCGGCCGCCGCGTGCACCTCGCGCAGCTGGCGCTCGAAACCGCCCAGATGCTCCTTCAGAGGGGCCAGCACCAGCGTCAGCTTTTCCTCGTTGGATTTCTTGAAATCCTCGCCATGGCGGCGCAGGGCCTGATCGGCGAGATCCTTGAATTCCAGCGCCATCCTTTCGCGGGCGTTTTCCAGCAGGGCCAGCTTTTGCGCCGCGGCCTCGCGTTCCTGGCGCAGCGCTTCGGTGCGCGCGGCGAGCGTCGCGTCCAGCGCCGACAGGCGGTCGCGCAGTTCGGCGGTCTCGGCGCGGGCGGCCTCGGCGCGGGCGCGCTCGGCGTCAAGCGCGCGCTGCAGCGCCGCCGTCGAGGCCTCGAGCCCGGCATGGGCGGTCAGGGCCGCGTCGCGCGCCGCCGCCAGCCGCGCCGCCGCCGCGCGCTCCTCGGCCTGCGCCGCCTCCTGGCGGGCCAGCCGGTCGTCGAGCCCGTCAAGCTGGGCGGCGAGCGTCGCGGTCTCGCGCTCCAGCGCCGCGCGCGCCGCCTCGGCATGGGCGCGCGCGGTCTCGGCCTTGTAGAACCGGGCGCCAAGTTCGGCGATCTCCTTGCGGCGCTGACCCAGAACGAACAGGCCGACGACAAGCGCCAGAAGCGCCGCGAAACCGGCGATGACCGGGTAAAGCTCCTGAAACGGCATGGAAGTCTCCGCGTTTGGCGCTGATCGGGGCGGGCGGGGCCATGGCCCAACCTACCGCCGCCGACGGCAAGCGCAACCGCGAAGCAACGCCCGGCGCCGGGGCGCCCGCGTCAGGCGATCACCCGGCGAGCCGGCGGAAGAAGGCGCGGTATTGGTCCAGCGCGAGGTTGTCGATCGCCGCCGCGGCGTCGGGCGCCAGCCAGTCGAGCCGCACATGTTCGTCGCCAAGCGCCGCGGGGACGCCGTCCCAGTCGCGGACCAGAAACACGCCGATGCGAAACAGCGCCGGCCCTTCGCGCATGTCAAAGCCGCCAAGGCGTTTCGGCGCGGCGATGCGCACGCCCAGCTCCTCGCGGCATTCGCGGATCGCCGCCTCGGCGCCGGTCTCGCCGGGCTCCACATGGCCGCCGGGCAGCGCCCAGAGGCTGGGGTAGATGGCGCGCGCGGCGCTGCGCAGGCCCAGCAGGATCTTGCCGTCGCGCCAGAGAATCACGTCGCTGAAGCGGATCACGGTCTCGCCCATCACGCGTCGCGGGCCGCGAACGCGAAAAGGGCCGCGATGCGCGGCCCCCTGCGGATCTCGATCGCCGCTTCGCCCGGCGCGTCACCCATCAAGAAAACTGCGCAATTTGCGGCTGCGCGACGGATGCTTGAGCTTTCTCAGCGCCTTGGCCTCGATCTGGCGAATGCGTTCGCGGGTCACGGAAAACTGCTGGCCGACCTCTTCGAGCGTATGGTCGGTGTTCATGCCGATTCCGAAACGCATGCGCAGCACCCGTTCCTCGCGCGGGGTGAGGGAGGCGAGCACCCGCGTCGTGGTGTCCTTCAGGTTCGACTGGATCGCCGAATCCAGCGGCAGCACCGCGTTCTTGTCCTCGATGAAATCGCCGAGCTGGCTGTCTTCCTCGTCGCCGATCGGGGTTTCGAGGCTGATCGGCTCCTTGGCGATCTTCATCACCTTGCGGACTTTTTCCAGCGGCATCTGCAGCTTGGCCGCCAGTTCCTCGGGCGTCGGTTCGCGGCCGATCTCGTGCAGCATCTGGCGGCCCGTGCGCACCAGCTTGTTGATGGTCTCGATCATGTGCACCGGAATGCGGATGGTGCGCGCCTGATCGGCGATGGAACGGGTGATCGCCTGGCGGATCCACCACGTGGCGTAGGTGGAGAACTTGTAGCCGCGGCGGTATTCGAACTTGTCCACGGCCTTCATCAGGCCGATGTTGCCCTCCTGGATCAGGTCCAGGAACTGCAGGCCGCGATTGGTGTATTTCTTGGCGATGGAGATCACCAGACGCAGGTTGGCCTCGACCATCTCCTTCTTGGCGATGCGGGCCTCCTTTTCGCCTTTCTGCACGGTCTGCACGATGCGGCGGAATTCGGGGATGTCGACGCCCACATGCTGGCCGATCTCGCCGATCTCGGTGCGGGTGTCCTCGAGCCGCTGGCGCGACCGCTCGACCATCGCCGCCCAACCGCGGGATTTCAGGGCGCCGACCCGGTCGATCCAGCCGGGATCGAGTTCGGAGCCGCGATACTCCGCGATGAATTCCTTGCGGTTGACCTTGTTCTGGTCGGCCAGCTTGACCAGCACGCCCTCCAGCGACATCAGGCGGCGGTTGATGCCGTAAAGCTGGTCGATCAGCGCCTCGATGCGGTTGTTGTGGAAATGCAGTTCGTTGACCAGTTCGACGATCTCCGAGCGCAGGCGCTGGTATTCCAGTTCCTGCCCGGCGGAAAACGCCTGCTCCTCGCTCAGCGCGGCGGAGATGCGGCTGTCCTGCATGGCGTGCAGTTTTTCGTAATCGTCGGCGATGCGGTCGAGCATCTCCAGCACGCGCGGCTTCAGCGCCGCCTCCATGGCGGCGAGCGACAGATTGGCCTGCTCGTCCTCTTCCTCGTCGTCATCCTGCTGAGCGCCATTGGTCTGGGCGGCCTCGCCCTGGGCGGCGTTGGTCTGTGCGGCGTTGGTCTGTGCGGCGGGGGCCGAGGCGCCGTTGGCGCCGTGGGCGGCGGGGGCCGGAGCGTCGGCGGCAGGCGCGCCGTCTGCGGCGACGGGGGCGACGACGGTTTCCTCCTCGTCCTCCTCCATATGGGCGCCGAAGGTGGTTTCGAGGTCGATCACGTCGCGCAGCATGATCTTTTCTTCGAGCAGCTCGTCGCGCCAGATGGTGATCGCCTGGAAGGTCAGCGGGCTTTCGCACAGCCCGGCGATCATCGTCGAGCGCCCGGCCTCGATGCGCTTGGCGATGGCGATCTCGCCCTCGCGGCTGAGCAGCTCCACCGAGCCCATCTCGCGCAGATACATGCGCACCGGGTCGTCGGTGCGATCCAGGGTCTCGCTGGTCGTCGTGGTGGTGGCGACCTCCTTGGACTTGGAGACCGGCTCGACCTCTTCGGAGTCGCTCTCCTCCTCCTCGACCACGTTGACGCCCATGGCCGAAAGCAGCGACATCACGTCCTCGATCTGCTCGGAGGACACCTGTTCGGGCGGCAGCACCTTGTTGAGCTCGTCGATGGTGATGTAGCCCTTGGCCTTGGCCGTGGCGATCATCTTCTTGGTCGCGGCCTGGCTCATGTCCAGCATCGGGCCGGCGTTTTCCGCCTGGTCTTCGTCCTTGGTCTCTTCGATGTCCTTGGCCGCCATGTAGGTCTCCGAATTCCGATGCGCGCCGGATGCCGAAATCAGGGTCGCGCGCAAAGCGCGACCGCCGCAATCGGACGCATGAATGTCCATCTGCCAGCATATAGGCGATTCGCAAAACGAATCACGTATCGCCGCGTCGATTCTTTGCAGGCTTCTTTACCCATATACGGGCCTCATGTAAGGCCCGAAGCTCATCCTGCAACGCCTGGTCGGCCTCGGCGACCGCGGATTCGGCGCCCGCGGCGCCTTTGCCGGCCGAATCGCGCACCCGCATGGCGTTGCGGAATCGGTGGGTGAATTCGTCGCCGTTCTCAACGCACAGCTCGCGATTGGCGTTGTCGATCTCACCCTGCACCGAGGGCTGCACGCCGTGCAGCGCGAAGGCCTCCGCCAGCGTTGCGGCGGCGATGTCCGGGGCCGCGCCCTTCGCCAGCCCCGGCGTCGCGGCGATGGCCCGGGCGGCGCGCAGCTCCGGCAGCGGGTCCTCGCCGAGCAGGCGCGCGAGTTCGGCGCAAAGCGCGTCGCTGGCCTCGGCCTCGGGCGCCTCCAGCGCGGCGGGCAGCGCCATCAGCATCGCGTCGCGCAGGCGCGCGAGGTCGGGATGGGCGAAATGCGCGCTCGCCAGCTGGTCCTCGAACCGGTCGGCCAGCGCCGCGTGATTGATCATGCCCAGCAGGATGGCGCATTCGCGACCGCGCGAATCGCCGGTCGCCGCGCCCATGGCCAGGGCCGTTGCCTTCAGTTCCGTCGAGGGGCCGCCCCAGCCGATCGCGCCCGCCGCGCCCTGACCGCGCCGCCCCTGGCGAAACCCGCCCTGACGCTCGCCGAAACCCTGCAGGCGCCCCCCCTGCCCGCCCCGGGCGTCCCGCCCGCCCCGCCAATCGCCCCGCCAATCGCCCCGCCAGTCTTCGCGGGCCGGGCGGAACAGCGCGCGCCGGCGTTCGGCGACGGCCTCGCCGTAATGGCGGCGCAGGCCGGGATCGCCGATCCGCCCCAGCGCCGCGCGCAGCCGCTGGTCCAGCGCGGCGCGGCGCTCGGGGCTGTCGAAATCCCGGCCCTCGGTCTCGCGCCGCCACAGCATTTCGACCAGCGGCAGCGCGCCGTCGAGCAGCGCCTGCATGGCGTTCGCGCCCGAGGTCTTGATCAGGTCGTCCGGGTCCAGCCCCTCGGGCAGCATGCAGAACCGCAGGGTCTTGCCCGGCGCCAGCAGCGGCATCGCCATGTCCGCCAGCCGCATCGCCGCGCGCAGGCCCGCCTTGTCGCCGTCGAGCGCGATGATCGGTTCGTCGGCCATGCGCCACATCAGCCGCAGCTGGTCCTCGGTGACCGCGGTGCCCAGCGGCGCCACCGCATCCTCGAACCCGGCCAGCGCCAGCGCGATCACGTCCATGTAGCCCTCGGCGACGATCAGCCGCCCGGATTTGCCCGAGGCCGCCCGCGCCGGGCCGTGATTGTAAAGCGAGCGCCCCTTGTCGAACAGCGGCGTCTCCGGCGAATTCAGGTATTTGGCCCGCGCGTTCGGATCCATGGCCCGCCCGCCGAAGGCGATGCAGCGCCCGCGCGGATCGCGGATCGGGAACATGATGCGCCCGCGGAACCGGTCATAGGGCCGGCCGCCGTCATCGGGGGCGATCACCATGCCGGTTTGCGCCATCATCTGCGCCGAAACGCCCTTTTCCGCCAGGTGATCGCGGATCGCGTGCCGGTCGTCGGGGGCGTAGCCGATCTCGAAACGCCCCTGCGCCGCCTCGTCGAGCCCGCGCCCCGCCAGATAGGCCCGCGCCTGCGATCCGCGCCCGGCGCGCAGCTGCAGGCGCAGGAACTGCACGCAGATCTCCATGATTTCGGCAAGCCCCTTGCGCGCATCCTCGCGCGCCGCCGCCGCCGGGTCGCGTTCGGGCAGGGTCATGCCGGCCTCGCCGGCCAGCGATTCCACCGCCTCCATGAAGGACATGTTTTCGATTTCGCGCAGGAAGGTGATGGCGTCGCCGCTCGCCTGACAGCCGAAGCAGTGATAAAATCCCTTGCGCTCGTCGACGTGGAACGATGGGGTCTTTTCCTGATGAAACGGACAGGGCGCCCACCAGTCGCCGCGCCCGGGATTGGATTTGCGCCGGTCCCACGTCACCTTGCGGCCGACCACGTCGGCCAGGCCGACGCGGGCGCGCAGCTCTTCGAGGAATCCGGGGGGCAGGGACATGCCGGACTATCGCCCCCGCAGGACGAATCGGCAAGGCGTCGCGTGCGCCTGCGATGCGCGGGGGCGGCGATCCGGCGCCATGCTCAGGTCCAGTTCGGCATGTCGCCGCCGGGCAGCGCGGCGCGGGCGCGCATGGGCGCGTCGTAGGCGGCGCCCGCAGCGTCGCAGAAAGCGATCAGCAGCGATTCGTCGCCGAGCAGGAAATCCAGCACGAATCCGAGGAATTCCGGCTCCCCCGCCCGGGCGCGCAGATCGTCGGCCGAGGCCCCGGCGGCGCCCAGAAACCCGCCAAGCGCGTCCTCCTGCCCGGCGATCCAGCCCAGCGCCTCGATGGCCAGCCGCTCCGCCGCATCCCGGTTCATGGCATCCTCCGCCTTCCGCTTCCGGTCCCGGTTCTCGACCATCCCATGCCCCGTGTCCAGCCGCCCCGTCCAGCCGCCCCGTCCAGCCCCCCCGTCCAGCCGCCCGGGTCACCGCCCGCGCCGGCGCGTCCGGGCTGTCCCGGTAATGCTTCGTTAACAAATTTCATGTCCAATCCGCATTGTCGCCTGAGGGTGCAGACATCACCGGCTCAGGCAAGCGGCGGGCGTCGATTTCGGCGGTCGCGCAAAAGCCGATGACCCGGTCAGGGACGTTATTTTGGTGGGAGCCGCGTCGCGGTCGGCGCGCATAGCGGGAGTGCAGCATGACTGGACGCATCCTGGTCGTCGATGACGTGGCAACCAACCGAATGCTGCTCGCCGCGCGTCTCGGGGCCAGCTATTACGACGTGCTCACCGCGTCCGACGGGCCCGACGCGCTGGAAATCTGCGCCGAGGAGGAGCCCGACCTTATCCTGCTCGACGTGATGATGCCCGGCATGGACGGCTACGAGGTCTGCCGTCAGCTCAAGAGCAACCCCGCCGTCGCGCATATTCCGGTGATCATGATCACCGCGCTCAACACCGCCGAGGAACGGGTGCGCGGACTGCTCGCCGGCGCCGATGATTTCCTGTCCAAGCCGTTCAACGAACTGGAGCTGAACGCCCGGGTGCGCAACCTGCTGCGCATGAAGATGATGATCGACGAACTGCGCCTGCGCGAGGAAACCACCGCCGCGCTCGGCATCGACGCGCCGCGCCCGGACCTGCTCAACGACGCGGCGCGGGGCAGCGACGTGATGATGCTTTGCGCCGATCCGGTGGCCGCGGCGGAGCGCGCGCAGCACCTGCGCGACGCGCTCGGCGTGCGGGTGCGCCTGCCCGAAAACGACCGCGAGATGATCGCCCAGGCCCTGCTCGACCCGCCCGACGCCATGCTGGTGGAACGCCGCCTGCCCGGCGCCGCCGACGGGCTG
Source organism: Oceanicella sp. (assembly GCF_056449545.1). Lineage (NCBI taxonomy): Bacteria > Pseudomonadati > Pseudomonadota > Alphaproteobacteria > Rhodobacterales > Paracoccaceae > Oceanicella > Oceanicella sp. Next base: position 10,821 of record NZ_JBWOMN010000091.1, read on the forward strand.
CGCCTGGTTTCGGCGCTGCGCGCCCGCCCGGCGACGCGCCAGAGCGCGATCCTGCTGATGGTGCCCGAGGGCGACGCCGAGGCGGCGGCGACCGGGCTCGATCTCGGGGCCAACGACTATCTGTTCGCGCCCTATGACATGACCGAGCTGGTGGCGCGGCTGCGTTCGCAGCTGCGGCGCAAGCGCTATTCGGATCATCTGCGCGATTCGGTGCGCGACGGGCTGATGATGGCGGTCACCGACCCGTTGACCGGGCTGTTCAACCGGCGCTACGCCTCCACCCATCTGGACGGGATGCTGCGCCAATGCTCCGGGGCGGGGATGCCGCTCGGGGCGATGATGCTCGATCTCGACCGCTTCAAGATGGTCAACGACACCTATGGCCACGCGGCGGGCGACGAGGTGCTGCGGGAATTTTCGCGCCGCCTGAAGGCCAATGTGCGCGGCGCCGATCTCGCCGCGCGTCTGGGCGGCGAGGAATTCTTCGTGGCCATGCCCGACGCCTCGGAAGAGGAGGTCGCCGCCGCCGCCGAGCGCGTGCGCCAGGCGGTGGTGGAAAGCCCGTTTGAAATCGACAATGGCGCGGAAACGATCAATGTCACCGTCAGCATCGGCGTCGCCATGGCGACGATTGGCGAAAACGACGGCAATCGGTTGATCGATCGCGCGGACACGGCGCTCTACAGCAGCAAATCCGCGGGCCGCAACCGGGTGTCCTTCAGCCACGCGGCCTGAGCGCAGCCGCCGCTCGCGCCCCGCCATACCCCGCGCCGCATGGCCAAAGCGTCCTCGGCCGCAGGCGGCGATGCGCAAGACGACGCTTGCGCCCCGACAAACGCGTTCGCCCGGGATTGCGGCGCGCGGCGACCGGGATCCGATCGGCCGGTTTCGCAGCCATCGCCCTGCGCGGCGCCGCCTATGTGGCGCGCTGGATCGCGACCTGCCCCGGCGGCATCGCCGGCGGCGAGATTCGCATCGACGGGCTGGCGCAGACCAGCACCGACGTGCTGGTGCGCCACGAACTGCCCGGCGGCGGCGTGCCGACCCCCCGGCTCACGCCCGGCGAGCCGGCTTTCACGGCGCCGCGCCAGCCCGGCGGGTTGGAGGCGGTGCGCGCCTATCTGGTTCTCGGCTTTCGGCATATCCTGAGCGGCATCGACCATCTGGCCTTCGTGCTGGCGCTGCTGCTGCCGGTCAAGGGCGCGCGCCGGCTGATCGTCACCGTCACCGCCTTCACCCCGGCGCACGGCCTGACCCTGGCCGGGGCGACGCTGGGCCTGGTCAATCCGCCCGGCCCGCCGACCGAGGCGACCATCGCGCTCAGCATCATGTTCGTGGCGTCGGAGATCATGCATGGCCGTCAGGGAGCCCCGGGCTCACCGCGCGCCGCCCGTGGGTCGAGGCCTTCACCTTCGGGCTGCCGCACGGGTTCGGCTTCGCCGGCGCGCTGGCGCAGATCGGTTTGCCGCAAAGCGCCATCCCGATCGCGCTGCTGTTCTTCAATGTCGGGGTCGAACCGGGCCAGCTGGCCTTCATCGCCGCGCTGATGGCGCTGGGCCGCATGGCGGCGCGGCGGCCGGCGATCGCCAACCGGCCCTGGTTCGCCGCCGCGCCGCCCTACGCCATCGGCGGCCTGGCGGCGTTCTGGGTGATCCAGCGCCTCGCCGGGGTCTGAACGCGGGGCGCGCGGGCCCGTCTCGCCGCGGAGGCGCGCTTCAGTCCTTGCGCCAGCCGCGATGGTCGCGGCGGCCCATCATGTGCCCGAATTCAGGGCGATGGCGCAGCCGCCGGGCGATCTGGCGCCGGGTGTCGGCCTCCAGCCCGCCCATGAACCGCACGAACACCGCATCCACCATGGCGCGGCTGCGGGCTTCCGCCTCGCGGGTGCGCGCCAGCGCCGCGGCCAGCGCGGCGGCGTCGAGGCGATCCGCCTCCAATGCCCCGGCGATCTCGTCGCGCGCGGTCTTCTGGGCGGCGCGCAAGGCATCGAGTTCGCCGCGCCGATCGCGCAGCAGCGCGTAGGCGGCGTCGCGCTCCGCATCGGGCAGCGCGTGAAAAACCTGATACAGCGTGATGCGGTCAAAGCCCGAGGGCAGTTCGGCGTGGGACATCCCGCCCATGCGCATGACCATCCCGACCCCGGCGCCCAGCACCAGCAGGTTGAGGCACACCGAAACCACCAGCGCGATCGTCACCCAGCGGCGGGGTTTCGCCCCGGCGCCGGCGGGGCTCGCGATTTCCGGTCGGTTGGCCATGGTCGGCGTCTCCTTGGATCCGGCGGCGCGGATCCGGTTCTGGCATTCAGGGATCCGGGGTCAGACCGGCGGCGGGCAGCGCGTCGATCTCCGGCAGCAATTCGGCGGTGAGGTAATCCTGTCCGAGCGCCGGCGCGGTCGCCGCCTCCAGCAGGGTCGAGGTCAGCGCCGTCGGCGCGGCGTAGCCAAGCGCGACGCCGACGAAGGCGCTGGCGGCGAAGGCCGCCGGGCGCAGCATGCCGGGCGACAGGCCTCGCAGCCAGGCCGCCAGCCGCGCCGCCTGCATCGCCGCCTGCGGTTTTTCGCGCGGCGGCGATGCGACCGGCGCCGGCGACATGGCGGCCGCGTCGGCGAGGATCCGGGCCATCAGCGCCGCAGATGGCGAAGCCGCGCTTTCAACGGAGGCGGGCGCCGCGCATGCCGCCAGCGCCCCGGCGATTTCGGCGTCAAGCCGGCGCGCCTCGGCCAACGCCGCGCGCGCGGCGGCGGAGCGGTCAACCGCCGCGCGCGCGGCGGCGCGCAGACCCGCCGGCCAGAAATCCAGATCGCCGCCATGGCGCAGCGCCAGATCGGCGAAGCGTTGGTCCGTCATTTCGTCTTCCATCACGGCGCCTCCTTCTTGCCTGCCGTCGATTTCATCGCCGCGCCCCGGCGCGTCCGGCCCCGCGGGGCCGTCGCAGGTTCTTCGCCCCGGTTCACAGCCCCAACCGCCGCCGCTGCGGGGTCAGCGTCCTGGCCAGCGCCCGGCGCGCGCGCGCCAGCAGGCTTTCAACCGCCTCGACGCTCACATCCAGCCGACCGGCGATGTCGGGATTGGACATCTGTTCGAAATGCCGCAGCTCCAGCGCCGCGCGCTGACGGTCCGGCAGCGCCTTGATCGCGTCGCGCAGCGCCGCGCGACGATCGGCCTCGAACATCCGCTCCAGCGCCGAGGGCGCGTCGTCGGCCAGTTCCGGCGCCGCTTCGTCCGACAGCCGGCGGCGCTTGCGCAGGATGTCGACGCAAAGATTCGCCGTCACCCGGTAGAGCCAGGTGGAGGCCTTCGCCTCGCCCGGCCGCCAGTTCGGCGCCTGGCGCCACAGCCGCAGCAGGGCCTCCTGGGTCACGTCCTCGGCCTCCGCCGCGTCGCCCAGCATGCGCCGCGCCTGCGCCAGCACGCGCGGCGTCGCGCGCGCCGCGAGGATGCGCGCCGCCGACTGATCGCCCGCCGCGTAGCGGGCGATCAGGGCGTCGTCATCCGCGCCACTGTCTGCGGATGAGGCGTCGAACGGCATGGGCATGCGCCTCCCCGTTTCCCTCGGCTCGCAGCCGGACCGAACGGGCCCGGCGAACGCCCCGACCCCGCGCGGCGCGCGCCAGGCCGGGAACGGCGGAGCAGTGTCGCCGACCGCCACGGATCAGTCCAGCGGAACGGGACCCCGGCCGGCTTCAGCCGTCATCGCCGTCGCCGTCATTGCCATAGCCATGGGACCGGCCCATGCCCATGCCGCCGCCATGACGCTTGCGCATGGCCTTGGCGCCCGCCTCGGCCTCGGCGCGGGTGACGGCGCCGTCGCCGTCGGCGTCGAAGCGATCGAACATCCGGGCCATGCGCTTGCCGCCCATGCCGCCGCCCATGCCGCCACCGTGATCGCCGCGCCTGGCCGACATCATTTCCTCGGCGCTGAGGGCGCCGTCGCCATCCGCGTCCGCGCGCTCGATCATCTTCGCCGCCATGCGCTCGGCCCGGCGCGCCATGCGCGCGGCGATCGCCGCCTTCATCTCGTCGGCTGTGACCTTGCCGTCGCCGTCCGCGTCGGCCTTCTTGAATCGCGCCATGGGCGCGGCGGCGATTTCCTCCTTGGTGATGCGCCCGTCCTTGTCGGCGTCGAGGCGCTCGAAGGCTTCGTCGATCATGCCCTCGCCGCCGCCCATCATGGCGCCCATGTGGCCGCCCATCATGCCGCCCATGTGGCCGCCGCCCATCATGCCGCCCATGTG
>NZ_JBWOMN010000092.1:0-36979 GCF_056449545.1 Oceanicella sp.
GGATCCCGATCCGCCATTGGCGCAGCGGCGAGGGTCGCCGCTACCCCGCCCGTTCCTGCGCCCGATCCAGCGCCCGGCCCTGCGCCCGGTCCAGCGCCTTGCGTTCGAGACGGCGGGCATGCAGCACCGGCTCGGTATAGCCCGAGGGCTGGGCCGCGCCCTGAAACACCAGATCGCAGGCGGCCAGATAGGCCGGCCCGTCAAAGCCCGGCGCCATGGGGCGATAGGCCGGATCGCCGGCGTTCTGGCGATCGACCACGGCGGCCATGCGCTGCATGGTCTCGCGCACCTGCGCCTCGCTCACCACCCCGTGACGCAGCCAGTTGGCCATGTGCTGCGAGGAAATCCGGCAGGTGGCGCGGTCTTCCATCAGCGCCACGTCGTTGATGTCCGGCACTTTCGAGCAGCCCACGCCCTGATCCACCCAGCGCACCACATAGCCGAGAATGCCCTGCGCGTTGTTGTCGAGCTCGGCCTGCAATTCGGCCTCGGACCAATTGACGCCGCCCGCCAGCGGCACGGTGAGGATGTCGCCCAGCGACGCGGGGGCGCGGGTCGCCAGTTCCGCCTGACGCGCCGGCACGTCCACCTTGTGGTAATGGGTGGCGTGCAGGGTCGCCGCGGTGGGGCTCGGCACCCAGGCGCAATTCGCGCCCGCCAGCGGGTGGCCGATCTTCTGCTCCAGCATCGCGCCCATCAGGTCGGGCGCCGCCCACATGCCCTTGCCGATCTGCGCCCGACCGGCGAAGCCGCAGGCCAGACCGGCGTCGACATTGCTGTCCTCATAGGCGGCGATCCAGGGCTGGGATTTCATGTCGGCCTTGCGCACCATGGGCCCGGCCTCCATCGAGGTGTGGATCTCGTCGCCGGTGCGATCCAGAAACCCGGTGTTGATGAAGGCGACGCGGCTTCTGGCGGCGCGGATGCAGGCCCTGAGATTGACCGTGGTGCGGCGCTCCTCGTCCATGATGCCCATCTTCACGGTGTTCGCGGGCAGGCCCAGCGCGGCTTCCGCCATGTCGAACACCGAGGCCACATGGGCGACCTCCGCCGGCCCGTGCATCTTCGGGTTCACCACGTAGATCGAACCTTTGGCCGAATTCGCCCGGCGCTTCAGATCATGCATGGCGCAAAGCGTGGTGATCATGGCGTCTAGCTGCTGTTCCTGCGCCTCGGCGCCGTCGCGGTCCAGCACGGCGGGCGAGGTCATCAGCAGCCCGACATTGCGCACCAGCATCAGCGATCGGGTCTTCAGCTTGAACGGCGCGCCGTCGGGGCCGGTGTATTGGCGATCATCGTGCAGGCGGCGGGTGAAGCTTTCGCCGTTCTTGGACACCTGCTCGGCCAGATCGCCTTTCATCAGGCCCAGCCAGTTGCGATAGGCCAGCACCTTGTCCTCGGCGTCCACGGCGGCGACGGAATCCTCGCAATCCATGATCGTCGAGATCGCGGATTCGAGATTCACCGCGGCGATGCCCGCCGGGTCGTCGCGCCCGGGGCCGAGTTCGGGATTGACCAGAATCTCGATATGCAGATGGTTGTTCTTCAGCAGAAAACGCTTCGTGCCGCCGCCCGCGGCATGGCCGGCGAAGCGGCTCGGGTCCGTCAGGCCGGTCTCGCCGCCCGCGGTGGCGGCGAACAGCCCGCCGTCGCGGACCTCCAGCGCCGTGACATCGGCCCATCTGGCGCCCGACAGCGGCGCGGCGTCGTCCAGAAACGCCTTCGCCCAGGCCACCACCCGCGCGCCGCGCGCCGCGTCATAGCCGCCGCCCGTCGGCAGATCGCCCAGCGCGTCAGTGCCGTAAAGCGCGTCATACAGCGAGCCCCAGCGCGCATTCGCCGCGTTCAGCGCGAAGCGCGCGTTCATCACCGGCACCACCAGCTGCGGGCCGGGAATGCGCGCGATCTCGTCATCCACATTGGCGGTGTCGATGGTGAAATCCTCTGCATCGTCAAGCAGGTAGCCGATTTCGCGCAGGAAGGCTTCATAGGCGGCCGCGTCCCAGGCCGCGCCGCGCCGCGCGGCGTGCCAGGCGTCGATCTTGTCTTGCAGTTCGGCGCGCCGGGCCAGCAGGGCGCGGTTGGCGGGGCCCTTTTCATGCACGACGGCGCTCAGCCCGCGCCAGAAATCGCCCGAATCGACGCCCGTGCCGGGCAACGCCTCGGTCTCGACGAAATCGAAGAGCGGGCGGGCCACCTGCAGGCCCTCGACCTCGATCCGGGCGGCTTCGGTGTGATCGGTCACGGCGTTCTCCTCGCGAAAGTCGGTTTCCGCCGAAACACAGGGTTTCGCGCCGAAAGTCCATTCAAATGACAATCGATTCCACAAGGCGGAAATGCCGCTTTGCGCTTGAGGCCGGCCGTGGTTTGCCCGAATGTCGGGCCTCGCGTCACCAGGGAGCCTCCGCCATGCAAGATGCCGCCGCCGCCAGGACCATCCGGCTCAGCGACTACCGTCCCCCCGCCTGGCTGGCGGACACCGTGCGCCTCGACTTCGATCTGGCGCCGGACGCGACCCGGGTGCGCGCCCGCATCGCCTTTCGGCGCAACCCGGCGGGGGATGGCGGCGCGCTGCGGCTCGACGGGCGCAATCTGAAGCTGATTTCGGCCAGCGTCGACGGCGCCGACGTGACCGGCAGGCTGACGCTCGATCCCGAGGGGCTGACCCTTGACGCCCCCCTGCCCGACGCCTTCGAATGGCGCTGCGAGACCGAGATCGCCCCGGCGGCCAACACCGCGCTCGAAGGCCTCTACCAGTCCAGCGGCATGTATTGCACCCAGTGCGAGGCGCAGGGCTTTCGCAAGATCACCTACTACCCGGACCGCCCCGACGTGATGGCGGTGTTTTCGGTGCGCATCGAAGCCGACAGATCCGTCCCGGTGCTGCTGTCCAACGGCGAGCCCGGCGCGACCGGCGATCTCGGCCCCGACCGGCATTTCGCCGAATGGCATGATCCCTGGCCCAAGCCCGCCTACCTGTTCGCGCTGGTGGCCGGGGATCTGGTGGCCCATTCGGACGGCTTCGCCACCATGTCCGGCAAGCCGGTGGCGCTGAACATCTACGTGCGCCCGGGCGACGAAACCCGCTGCGCCTACGCCATGGACGCGCTGAAACGCTCCATGCGCTGGGACGAGACCGAATACGGACGCGAATACGATCTGTCGGTGTTCAACATCGTCGCTGTCGACGATTTCAACATGGGCGCGATGGAGAACAAGGGGCTGAACGTGTTCAACTCCAAATACGTGCTTGCCTCGCCCGAGACCGCCACCGATCGCGATTACGAGCTGATCGAGGGCATCATCGCCCATGAATACTTCCACAACTGGACCGGCAACCGCATCACCTGCCGCGACTGGTTCCAGCTTTGCCTGAAGGAAGGCCTGACGGTGTTCCGCGACCAGCAGTTCTCCGGCGACATGCGATCCCACCCGGTGAAGCGCATCAACGAGGTGAAGCAGCTGCGCGCCCGCCAGTTCCGCGAGGATTCCGGCCCGCTGGCCCATCCGGTGCGCCCTGAATCCTATGTGGAGATCAACAATTTCTACACCGCCACCGTCTACGAAAAAGGCGCCGAGGTGATCCACATGCTGCGCCAGCTCGTGGGCGCGCAGGGTTACGCCAAGGCGCTGGACCTGTATTTCACCCGCCATGACGGGCAGGCCTGCACCATCGAGGACTGGCTGAAGGTGTTCGAGGACGCCACCGGGCGCGACCTGTCGCAGTTCAGCCGCTGGTATTCGCAGGCCGGCACGCCCCATGTTGCCGTGAGCGAGGATTGGCGGCCGGGCGAAGCGGGCGCGGGCGGGCGCTACACCCTGACGCTCAGCCAGCGCACCCCGCCGACCCCCGGCCAGCCCGACAAGCGGCCGCAGGCGATCCCGGTCGCCTACGGGTTCCTCGGCCAGTCCGGGCGCGAGATCGCCGAGCCGGGCCTGCTGGAGCTTTCAAAGCCCTCCCAAAGCTGGAGCTTCGACCTCCCCGAACGCCCCACGCCCTCGCTGCTGCGCGGGTTTTCCGCGCCGGTGATCCTTGAACGGGAGTCCAGCGCGCAGGAACGCGCCTTCCTGCTCGCCAACGATCCGGACCCGTTCAACCGCTGGCAGGCGGGCGCGGCGCTGGCGCTCGACACGCTGATCGCCCCGATCCGCCTTGCCGGCGACGCGGTGACGCTTGACGACGCCCCCGCGCCGCCCGAGGTCACGGCGGCGATCGGCGCCGCGATCCGCGACCAGAGCCTGGACCCGGCGTTCCGCGCCCTGGTGCTGACCCCGCCGGGCGAGGACGAGATCGCCCAGACCCTGTTCGCGCGCGACGGCGTGGTCGACCCGGACATCGTCCACGCCGCCTCGGAACGCTTCCGCAACGCGGTGGCGCGGGATCTGGCCGATGACCTCGCCGCGATCCGCGCCGCCAACCGCGTCACCGGCCCCTACAGCCCGGCGGCGGCGGATGCGGGGCGGCGCGCGCTGGCCAACGCGGCGCTCGGCTTCCTGTCGCGCAATCCCGGCGGCGGGGCCGCGGCCGCGGCCCAGTTCGAGAACGCCGACAACATGACCGACCGGCTCGCGGCGCTGACCATTCTTGCGCATCGCGCCGCGCCCCAGGCCGACGCCGCGCTGGCGGATTTCCGCGCCCAGTGGCGCCACGACCCGCTGGTGATGGACAAATGGCTGGCATTGCAGGCCACCGCCCCGCATGCGGGCGCGCTGGCCCGCGTGCGCGCGCTGGCCGAGGATCCGGCCTTTCCGTGGAAGAACCCCAACCGCTTCCGCTCGCTGATCGGCGCCTTCGCGGCGGGCAACCCGGCGCGGTTTCACGCGGCGGACGGCGCCGGCTACCGCTTCTTCGCCGACTGGCTGCTGAAGATGGACGCGGTGAACCCGCAAACCACCGCCCGTTGCGCCGGCGCCTTCGAAACCTGGCGGCGCTACGACCCCGCGCGCCAGACCCTGATCCGCGCGCAACTGGACCGCATCGCCAACGCCAAGGGGCTCAGCAAGGACACCGGCGAGATCATCGGGCGAATTCTGCAGGCGTAGCCGCGCCCTCACGCGTCCTGGCGGTTTTCCGGCGGGCGCGGCGGGCGCCACGCGCGACCGGGCAACGGGTAGTCCCGGTGCAGCAGGAAATCCAGGCGATCCTCCGCGGCATAGCCCTGCGGACAGTTCTGATACGCCAGAATCCGGCAGACGGCGCGCAGGGTCTCCTGCCGTTCCGCCGGCCATGCGCCGATTTCCTCCTGCAGCCAGCCCAGCCATTGGGCCTGCAAGTCGCTCGCGGCATCGATCATGCCGGGCAGGCGCGCCTGCCGCCTGCCGGTGCGCCACCGCCAGTAGGCGGCGAGATGGTCATGGGCGTTCTGCAATGTCCGGTGATCGAATCGCGCGGCAAGCTCGAGCCTGCCCAGAAAGGCGTCGTCCCGACCCAGAAGCCGGGCCGCAGACAGCCAGGACCGGCGGCAGGTCCCCGCGAGAATGCCCAGCGCCTCGTGATAGACGTCGTGCTGCGCATCCATGGCGGGTTTGTCGCCGTCGCCCTCGAATTTTTCGCAAACCAGCATCGGCCTCCCTTGTCGCACGGGCGCCGCCGCCCCGCAACAGATGGCAATAGGAACAAAACAGGAATATACTGCCCCGCATGCCCTTTGCCGAGCTCTGCGCCACCTCCAATTTCACCTTCCTCACCGGGGCCTCGCACCCCGAGGAATACGCGCGGCGCGCCGCCGCGCTCGGTCTGCCGGCCATCGCCATCGCCGATCGCAACTCGGTCGCCGGGATCGTGCGCGCCCATCAGGCCCTGCGCGATCTGAAACGCGAAGGCGCGGCGGCGGTCCGTCAATCCTCCGCCCCCGGCCATGCCGAGCTGACCGCAAGGGCCGCGGGGCTCGCCGCCCGCGACCCGCAACAGCCCGACGGCCCCGCCAGACCCGACCCGCCCCCGCCCGACCCCGAGGATCCCCCGCTCTGCATCCCCCGGCTGATTCCCGCCGCCCGCCTCGTGCTTCAGGACGGCCAGAGCCTCACCGCCCTGCCCGCGGATCGCGCCGCATGGGGCCGCCTCACCCGGCTGCTGACGCTCGGCAAGCGCCGCGCCCCCAAGGGCGAATGCCGCCTCGACGCCGACGATCTGCTCGCCCATGCCGAGGGCCTGATCCTCCTTTTGCGCCCGCCATCGGCGCCTCACTCGAAGCCCGGCGCGCGCGCGGCGCTGCGGCTGGCGCGGTGGTGGACGCGCCGCCTCCCCGCGCAGGTGTTCCTTGCCGCCGCGCCGCGCTATGACGGGCAGGACGCGGCGCGCCTGGAAACCCTCGCGCGCATCGCCGACGCCGTCGGCGCGCCGCTCGTCGCCACCGCCGAACCGATGATGCACCGCGCCTCGCGCCGCCGCCTTGCCGACGTGCTCACCTGCATCCGCGAGGGGCTGACCATCGAGCGCATCGGCCGCGCGGCCCAGATGAACGCCGAACGCCGCCTGCGCTCGGACGCGGAGATGCGCCGCATCTTCGCCGGGCATGAACGCGCCGTGGACCGGGCCGGCGAAATCGCCGCCCGCGCGGCCTTCTCGCTCGACGAACTGCGCTACGAATACCCCGACGAGGTCGCCCATGGCGAGGATCCCCAGACCCGCCTCGCCCGGCTCGCCGCCGAAGGGCTCGACGCCCGCTACCCCGGCGGCGTCCCGGCGCGGGTGCGAAAGATGGCCGATCACGAACTGGCGCTGATCGAAAAGCTCGGCTATGCGCGCTATTTCCTCACCGTGCGCGATCTGGTGGAATTCGCCGAAAGCCGCGGCATCCTGTGCCAGGGGCGCGGCTCGGCGGCCAATTCCGTGGTCTGCTTCGCGCTGCGCGTCACCTCCATCGGCCCCGAGATCGCCGCCATGGTGTTCGAGCGCTTCGTCTCCGAGGCCCGCGACGAACCGCCCGACATCGACGTGGATTTCGAACACGAGCGCCGCGAGGAGGTGATCCAGCACATCTACGCCCGCTACGGGCGCGACCGCGCCGGGCTCTGCGCCACCGTCATCCACTACCGCGCCCGGCGCGCCATCCGCGAGGTCGGCAAGGTCATGGGCCTGTCGGCGGACAGCGTCGCGGCGCTGGCCAGCCAGATCTGGGGCTGGTCGAGCGAGGCCATCCAGGACCAGCGCATCCGCGAGGTCGGGCTCGACCCCGATGACCGCCGCCTTGCCCAGACGCTCGACATCGTCAACGAGATCATCGGCTTTCCCCGGCATCTGTCCCAGCATGTGGGCGGCTTCATCATGACCCGCGGGCGGCTCGACGAAATCGTCCCCATCGAGAACGCGGCCATGGAGGACCGCACGGTGATCGAGTGGGACAAGGATGACATCGACGCGCTCGGCATCCTCAAGGTGGACGTGCTGAGCCTCGGGATGCTCACCTGCATCCGCAAGGCGTTCGCGCTGATCGAACAGCATGGCGGGGCGCGCTGGTCGCTGGCCACCCTGCCGCCCGAGGACCCGCAGGTCTACGACATGCTGTGCGAGGCCGATTCCATCGGCGTGTTCCAGGTGGAGAGCCGCGCCCAGATGAATTTCCTGCCCCGCATGCGCCCGCGCAGCTTCTACGATCTGGTGATCGAGGTGGCCATCGTGCGCCCCGGCCCGATCCAGGGCGACATGGTGCATCCCTATCTGCGCCGCCGCCGCGGCGAGGAGGACGTGACCTTCCCGTCGGACGAACTCGGCGAGGTGCTGGGCAAGACGCTCGGCGTGCCGCTGTTTCAGGAACAGGCGATGCAGATCGCCATCATCGGCGCCGGATTCGATCCCTCCGAGGCCGACCGCCTGCGCCGATCGCTCGCCACCTTCCGCAAGACCGGGACCATCGGCGATTTCCGCGACCGCTTCGTCGGCGGCATGCTCGCCAACGGCTATGAGCGGGATTTCGCCGAGCGATGCTTTTCCCAGATCGAGGGGTTCGGCGAATACGGCTTTCCCGAAAGCCACGCGGCCAGCTTCGCGCTGCTGGTCTACGCCTCGGCCTGGATCAAGCGCCGCCACCCGGCGGCGTTTGCCTGCGCGCTGCTCAATTCCCAGCCCATGGGCTTCTACGCCCCGGCGCAGATCCTGCGCGACGCCCGCGCCCACGGGGTCGAGATCCGCCCGGTCTGCGTCAACGCCAGCTATTGGGACAACACGCTTGAACCCGCGGCGCGCTCGACCGGCGGGCTGGCGCTGCGGCTCGGGTTTCGCCAGATCAAGGGGCTGAAGCAGGACGAGGCCGCCTGGATCCCCGCCGCGCGCGGCAACGGCTACGGCGCCGGGCCGGGGGCGGTCGAGGATCTGTGGCGCAAGGCCGGGCTGGCGCCGCGCACGCTGACCCGGCTGGCCGAGGCCGACGCCTTCGCCGCGCTGGGGCTCGATCGCCGCGCGGCGCTGTGGCAGGCCAAGGCGGTGCATGGCGAACACCCGCTGCCGCTGTTCGCCGATCTGCTGGAGGGCGAGGCCCTGCCCGACCCCGCCGTCGCCCTGCCGCCCATGACCGCGGGCGAGGCGGTGGTGGAGGATTACGTCGCCATGCGCCTGTCGCTGCGCGCCCACCCGCTGGCGCTGCTGCGCCACCGCCTGACCCCGCCGCCCGAACCGCCCGACCGGCGCGGTTGAGTCGCGCTATGCGCAGCCGCGCGAACCAGATACACTGGCCCCGGAAACAACCAGCCTGAAGGACATGACCATGACGACGCGCGCTCGAATGATCGCCATCCTGACGCTGAGCATGGCCCTGCCGCTGGCGAGCGCCCCGTATCAGGCCCACGCCAACAAGGGGCATTCCAAGATGATGCAGACCGGCGCCGATGCGGATCACGCCGATGATCCGGCGGCCGCCGGCCATGACGACGACGCCGACGACGATCACGCAGACGGGGACGACGACCATGACGGCGGCGGCGCGATGGACGCCGCCGAGGAGCATCGCAGCCACGAGCACGGGCTTTCGGTGGAGGCCATGCGGACCATGTCCGCGGCGGAGCAGGCGCAGATGATCGCCCTCATGCAGAGCGAGGGCCTCGGGATCCCCGAGATGGACGCGGCGCGCGGCCGCGATCTGTTCGTCCAGACCGGCTGCGTGGTCTGTCATTCGGTCAACGGCGTGGGCGGCGACATCGGCCCCAACCTCGACGCCGCCAATCTGCCTTCGCCCATGAACGCCTTTGAATTCGCCGCCCGCATGTGGCGCGGCGCGGCGGCGATGACCGCCTTGCAGGAGGATATCCTGGGCAACGTCATCCCCCTGACCGGGCAGGACCTCGCCGACATCATCGCCTTCGCCCATAACGCGGACGAACAGAAGAAACTGCAGGCCAGCGCCATCCCGCAGGAATATCTCGACCTGATGACCCAGTAGCGCCGGGGGTCAGCGCCGCCGACGGCGAAAATCCGCATGCAGCTTCGCCGCGACCGGCGCCGCGGCGAACAGGCCGATGACGAAAACCGCGATCAGGATGCGGTCCATCTCCTCCGCCGCCAGTTCGCTGCCGAAATGCGCGAGCAGAAAGCTCGCCGGCAGGATGCCGACGAAAGTGGCGGCGGCGAAACGCCAGACCGAAAGCGCCGTCATCCCCGCCGCGTAGCTCACGATGTCAAAGGATATGAACGGCACGAGGCGGCTGACGAACACCGTGAGCGTCAGCAGATTCTGCGACCCGGCGAGCCCGCGGGTCAAATGCGCGCCAAGCCATTTGCGCATCAGGTCGTAGCCGAGGAAACGGGCGATGCCGAACGCCGCCAGCGCGCCGATCTCAGACCCCGCGAGCACGTAGAGCGCGCCCCAGAAATGCCCGTAGATCGCGCCCGAGGCCAGCGCGATCGGCGCGCTTGGCAGCGGGCTCACCAGGATCGCCGCGATCATCGTGGCGATCACGGCGACGGGCCCCCAGGGGCCCAGCCCGTCGAACCAGGCCCGCAGCGCGGCGCCGTCCGGCAGGTCCGACGGCAGGCCCAGCCGCGACGCCCACCAGCCGAATGACAGCACCGCCGCGGTCAGCGCCGCGCCGAGGGCGAATTTCAGCACTGCCGGCGCGGTCATGGATGCATGGGCTTCTGACTCGGGCAAAGGTCACGGATCGGCGCGGGGCGCCGCCGCGATCGTCCGCCTCACGTAGCACGAAACGACGGGACGCGAAACGACGGGGGCGCGAAACGACGGGGGCGCACCGGGCGGGCCGCGAAGCCGGGGCCCGATGAAACCCACCGGCTCGCGCGCGACGACGTCATGGAGCGGAGCGTGCCGATGCGGCTGCGCAGCGCGTCCGGGGTCATGATGCTGGGGGGAATGGCGGTATTGCAGCCCCCGGCGGCCGGTTCACGCGGGATTGCGGACGAAACGCCTAGCGGATGCGCTTGCCGTCGCCGTCGAACAGATACATGTCCGCGTCGCCGAAGCCCAGAAACGCCGACGCGCCGATCTCGCAGTCATGCTGGCCCATGAGCCGCACGGTGATCAACTGCCCGCCGTCGATCGCCACATAGACATTGGTCTCGGCGCCCAGGCGTTCGAAATGGCTGATCTTGCCTTCAAGGCGGCCGCTGTCGGCGATGGCGATGCGTTCGGGGCGGACGCCCACGGTTTTCGCGCCGCTCGCCCCCAGCGCCGCCGCATCGACGAAGTTCATCGCCGGCGATCCCAGGAACCCGGCCACGAACAGGTTGTCGGGGTCGTTGTAAAGCGCCATGGGCGCGCCCACCTGTTCGATGCGCCCGTCGCGCAGCACCACGATCCTGTCGGCGAGCGTCATCGCCTCGGTCTGGTCATGGGTGACGTAGATCATGCTGGCCGCCAGCTCGCGATGCAGGCGGGCGATTTCCAGGCGGGTGTTGACCCGCAGCGCCGCGTCGAGATTGCTGAGCGGCTCGTCGAACAGGAACAGCTGCGGCTTGCGCACGATGGCCCGCCCGATGGCCACGCGCTGGCGCTGGCCGCCCGACAGCTCCGCCGGGCGGCGATCCAGACAGGGGCCCAGCTCCAGCATCTTCGACGCGAAGTCCACGCGCTCGGCGATGTAGTCCCTGGACTGCCTGGCCTGCTTCAGCCCAAGGCTCATGTTGTCGCGCACCGTCAGATGCGGATACAGCGCGTAGGTCTGGAACACCATGGCGATGCCCCGTTCCGAGGGCGGCACGGCGTTCACCCGTCTGCCCGCGATCTCCACATCGCCCGAGCTCGCGTCCTCGAGCCCGGCGATGACCCGCAGCAGCGTGGATTTTCCGCAGCCCGAGGGGCCGACGAAAACGACGAATTCGCCTTCCTTCACCTGCAGGTCGATGTGCTTCAACACCTCGACCGAGCCGAAGGACTTGCAGACGTTTCTCAGCGTCAGGGCGGTCATGCGCCGTCTCCTCTCAATGGGTGATCGGCGCGCCGGCGCGCCGGCGCGCTCATTTCACCGCCCCCGAGGTGATGCCGCGGATCAACTGGCGCGAAAAGATCGCATACAGCGCCAGCACCGGCAGGATCGCCAGCGACAGCGAGGACAGCACCGCGTTCCAGTCGGTGACGAATTGCCCGATGAACACCTGGCTGCCCAGCGTCAGGGTCTTGGTTGCCTCGGACGGGGCGATGATCAGCGGGAACCACAGGTCGTTCCAGATCGGGATCATGTTGAACACCGCCACCGTGGCCATGGCCGGGCGCACCAGCGGCAACGCCAGCAAGAAGAAGATGCGGTATTCCGACAGCCCGTCGATGCGCCCGGCGTTCTTCAGGTCATCGGACACCTGGCGCATGAATTCCGACAGGATGAACACCGCCAGCGGCAGCCCCTGCGCGGTGTAGATCAGGATCAGCGCGGTCAGCGTGTTCACCAGCCCGCTGGCCACCATCATCTGCAGGATGGCCACGGTGCCGATGCGGATCGGGATCATGATGCCCAGCGCCAGATACAGCGCCAGCAGCGTGTTGCCGCGAAACCGGTATTCGCTGAGCGCAAACGCCGCCATGGCCCCGAACAGCAGCACCAGGAACAGCGAGGCCACGGTGACGATCATCGAGTTCTGGAAATACAGCATGAAGTCGCCCTGCTTCAGCACCGTCTGATAGCCGACCAGCGAAAAGCTGTCCGCGTCGGGCAGCGACAGCGGCTGGCGAAAGATCGCCTTGCGGGTCTTGAAGCTGTTGATCAGGATCACGAACACCGGGAACAGCGCGATCAGCGTGTAGGCGATGAGGATCGCGTGCGCGGCGATGGCGTTGGGCAGGTTCTGTCTGGCCTTGTTCATTTTCGCCCCCTCAGAACTGATAGCGCCGCAGGCGCCTCTGGATGCCGAACAGGTAGATGCAGACCCCGATCAGGATCACCGCGAACATCGCCGTGGCGATGGCCGAACCCATGTAGGGATCGCCCAGCTGCAACTGGAACCCGAAGAAGGTGCGATACAGGAACGTGCCCAGGATGTCGGTGGCGAAATCCGGCCCCGCCAGCGCGCCCTGCGCCACGTAGATCAGATCGAAAGCGTTGAAATTGGCCACGAAGGTGAGGATGGAAATGATGCCGATCGAGGGCAGTATCAGCGGCAGCTTGATCTTCCAGAACGCCGCCATGCCGGTGATCCCGTCGCATTCGGCGGCCTCCAGCACGTCGTCGGGGATCGACAGCAGCGCCGCGTAGATCAGCATCATCGGGATGCCCACGAACTGCCAGACCGAAATCAGCGACAGCGTGGTCAGCGCGTATTCCTCCTTGCCCAGCCACGGCGCGAACAGGCTTTTCAGCCCGACGAAATCCAGCATCGAGGGCGCGATGCCCCAGATCGGGCTGAGGATCAGCTTCCAGGCGAAGCCGACGATCACGAAGGACAGGATGGTGGGGATGAAGATCGCGGTGCGGTAGAAGGCGCTGAAGCGCAGCGACGGGTGGCTGAGAATCGCCGCCAGCGCGATTCCGATCGGGTTCTGCACCAGCATGTGGATCATGAAGAACCAGGCGTTGTTGCCGAGCGCGTTCCAGAACCGGCCGGCCCAGTGCGGATCGCCGAACAGGGTGCGGAAATTGTCGAGCCCGGCGAAAACCTGCGTCGCGGCCTGCCCGTCGCCGTCGGTCGCGTAGAAGGACATCTTCAGCGTGGCGAACAGCGGAAATATCATGATCGCGCTGTAGACCAGCAGGGCCGGGGCGAGAAACACCGCCACGTGCCATCGCCGCCGGCCGGCGCCGCCGGCATCGGCGGGCGCGGTTTCGGCGGGCGCGGTTTCGGTCTGGTGGGCCATGCAATCCTCCCTCGTCCTTCGGCCGCGCGGGATCGCGCGCCGGGCGTATGGTCAAGATGCGGCAGGGGGTCTGGCAAGAGGCCAGGGCGCCGGGCGCCCCGGCCTCGGGTCGGGGTCGGGCCGGGGCGCGCCTATTGCTGGGGCTTGTACCAGCTGGCGAGCCCGGCCTGCAGGCGGGCGCCGGCCTCCTCGGGGGTCTCGGTCCCCTTGATCACCGCCACCGAGGCGTTCCAGGTCTCGGTTTCCAGGTTCGGCGTGCCGCGCGACAGGATCTGGTAGGTGGAGCGGATCGTCGAATTGCACGTGCCGCGCCAGCTGACGAATTCCTGCGCCAGCGGGTCGTCCATCTTCACGTCGTGGCTGGACAGCGAGAAGAACCCGGGCAGCGCATTGGCGTAGAGATTGGCGAATTCAGCCGAGCCCATCCAGTTCAGGAACGCCTTGGACGCCTCGGGATGCTTGGAGGCGGCGTTCATGCCCATCGCGATGTCGGTGTGATCCGAGATGTAGCATTCGTCCCCGGCCTTCTGGACCGGCGGGTAGAAGGCGCCCATCTCGAAATCCGCCAGCCCGTTGAAGCCCGCGATCTCCCACGACCCGGCGGGGTAGATCGCCGCGCGGCCGAGCGTGAACAGGTTCTGGCTGTCGGGATAGGTCTGGGCCTCGTAGCCGTCGCCCAGATACGCGCCCCATTTCGCCAGCTGGCGATAGGGCGCCACCCAGGGCTCGTCGGTCAGCTTCTGCGCGCCGGCGATCAGCGCCAGGCGGCCCTCTTCGCCCTTCCAGTAGTTCGGGCCGATATTGTTGTAGCCCATTGTGGCGGCTTCCCACTGGTCATTGGCGCCCATGGCCATGGGGATGTAATTGCCGTCCGCCTTGATCTTGTCGAGCACCTCGAAGAATTCCGCTTCGGTGGTCGGAACCTCGACCCCGACCTCCTTGAAGGCGTCCTTGTTGTAGATGAAGCCGTGGATCACCGAGGCCATGGGCATGCAGAAGGTGGCCGAGCCGTCATCGGTGCTCCAGCCCGAACGCGCCACCGGGCTGAAGGACTTCATGCCCTCCAGATCCTGCAGCGGGGTCAGGTGGCCGTTGTCATACAGCGCCAGCGACACGTCGAAGGGGCGGCAGGTGATCAGGTCGCCCGCCGATCCGGCGTCAAGCTTGGAATTCAGCACCGCGTTGTATTCCGCGGGGGCCGAGGGGGTGAATTTCACCTTGATGCCGGGATGGCTCGCCTCGAAGGCGGGAATGATCTTGTCCTGCCAGATGGCCAGGTCGTCATTGCGCCAGCTTTCGATGGTGATGGTGGCGTCCTGCGCGAAGGCGGCGCCGGCCCCCCCGGCGATGAACGTGGCGGCCATCAGCAGGCCGAATCTCTTGATTTTCATTGATAATCTCCCTGGTTGCGCGATTTTCATTCGCTGGATTCCTGGATGTCGCGGGGGGGGCGATCGTTTGGCTGCGCACCGGCGCGCAGGTCGGCCAAGGCCGGGCGCAGGCGCTGGCCGGCGCGGTCGAGCAGTCGCGCCGCCGCCGCCGCGTCTCCCGCGCCGCGCGCGATCAGGATCGCCAGCTTGGCCGATCCGTCGGCCCGGGCCAGGGCCTCGGCGGCCTCGGCGCGGGCGCATCCGGCGACGGCCACGACGATGCGCTCGGCGCGGTCGCGCAGCTTGCCGTTGTCGGCGAACAGGTTGACCATGCGCCCGTCATGCACATGGCCCAGCCGCAGGCCCATCAGCGTGGACATCATGTTGAGCGCGATCTTCTGCGCCGTGCCGGCGCCGAGCCGCGTCGACCCGGCGATCACCTCGGGGGGCGTCGGCAGGCAGATGGCGATGTCGCCGCCTTGCAGCAGCGGACTGTCGGGCGTGTTGGCGATGGCGACGCAGGCGGCGCCGGTGTCGCGCGCCGCGGCCTGCACCGCCAGCGGATAGGGGGTCGAACCGCTGGCCGACAGGCAGATCACGCAATCCTTCGCGCCGATGACCGCGGCGTCGGCGCGAGCGGCCTCGACGTCGTCCTCCACGTCGCCGGTCAGATCCGCAAGGCTCGCCGCCCCGCCCGCGAGCAGGATGCGCACGCGCTCGCGCGCCAGCCCGAACGTGCCGGGCAGCTCCAGCCCGTCGGCCATGCCCATGAGCCCGGAACTGCCGGCGGCGGCGTAGACCAGCCGCCCTCCGGCGCTGACCGCGCGGGCCATGGCGTCGGCGCCCGCCTCGATGGCCGGCAGCGCCGCGCGCGCCGCGCCGGCGGCGGCGATCTGCGCGTCGAGCAGGATCGTCAGCGCCGCGCCGCCATCCAGCGCATCGAGACCCATGGCCCGATCGTGCAGCTGCTCCGTCATGCGTAGGCTCATGCGAATCCTCCTCCCGGCCTCAATAATGCCAAATGAATACCATTTGTCCAATCATTTTTACAGATCGGACAAAAATTCGGCAGCTTCCAGAAATTCAGGCCATTTCGGCGCAAAAAGCCTTTCCAAATCCTAAAAGGTATCGTAAAGGTATTGTATGCAAGATCCGCATACAGGATATCTCGCAGGCCTGGACGGCGGCGGCACCGGGTGCCGCGCGGCGGTGGCCGACGCGACCGGCGCCGTGCTCGGCCGCGCCTCGGGCGGACCCGCGAACATCGCCACCGACCCCGACGCGGCGCGCGCCAACATCGTCGCCGCCCTCGGCGCCGCGTGGCGCGACGCCGGGCTGGCGGGCCACCCGGCGCCCGCCGCCTGCGCGATCGGCGTCGCCGGCGCCAATATCGGCGATTTCGCCATGCGCCTGCGCGACTCCCTTCCCTATGCGCGCTGCCTGGTCACCGACGACCGCGCCACCTCGCTGCTCGGCGCCCTGGGCGAACCGGGCGGCGCCGATTCCGATGGCTGCATCGCCGTCATCGGCACCGGATCGTTCTTTTCCAGCCGGCGCGGCGGCGTCGAGACCGCCATCGGCGGCTGGGGGTTTCAGATCGGCGACGACGGCAGCGGCGCACGGCTGGGCCAGCGCCTGCTGCGCCGGGTCATCCATTGCCATGACGGCTTCCTGCCCCACAGCGACCTGACCCGGGCGGTGCTGCGCGGCTTTGACGACGCCCCCGAAAACATGTCCGAATTCGCGCTGCGCGCCCGGCCCAACGATTTCGCCCGCTTCGCCGCGCAGGTGGTGGAGGCGGCGCGCGCCGGCGACAAGGGCGGCGCGGCGCTGGTCGCCCGGTCGATCGCCGAGATCCAGGCCGCCATCGACTGCACCGGCTTTCGCGAGGGCGACCGGTTGTGCATGGAAGGCGGGCTGGGGCGCGCGTTGGCGGATTTCCTCGCCCCGCGCTACGCCGGCAGCCTCGCGCCGCCCAGGGGCGACGCGCTGTCGGGGGCCATCGCCATGGCGCGGCGGCTGGCGCGGGCGCCGCGCGCGGATCCCGGCGCGATGGGCGGCGCGCCATGAAATTCACCGAATTCTTCGCCCCCGACACCTGGCTGAACAAGACCGGCGGTCCGCGCTATCTGCAGTTGCGCCGCCATATCGAACAGGCCATCCGCAACGGCGACCTGCCCCCCGATGCGCCGCTGCCCCCCGAACGCGAAATCGCCGCCATGACCGGGCATTCCCGGGTCACCGTGCGCAAGGCGGTGGAGACCCTGGTCGAGGAGCGCCTGATCATCCAGCGCCGCGGTTCGGGGTCCTTCGTCGCGCCGAAGATCCGCAAGGTGGAGCAATCCCTGTCCCGGCTCACCTCCTTCACCGAGGACATGGCCCGACGCGGCGTCGCGGTGGCCTCGGTGTGGCTGGAGCGCGGGCTGTTCATGCCCACCGAGCGCGAGGTCGAGGCGCTGAACCTCGCGCCCGCCGCCTCGGTGGCGCGCATCGCCCGCCTGCGCAGCGCCGAAGGCACGCCGCTGGCCATCGAGCGCGCCTCGCTGTCCAGCGACATCCTGCCCAATCCGCTGATCGTGGAAAACTCGCTCTACGAATTGCTGGACCGCAACGGCAACCGCCCGGTGCGCGCGGTGCAGCGCATCTCGGCCGCCAATCTCGGCCCCGAGGACGCGGCGCTGCTGCAGGTGGCCCCCGGCGAGGCGGCGCTGAAGATCGAACGCATCTCTTCCCTGCCCACGGGGCGGGTGGTGGAATTCACCCGGTCCATCTATCGCGGCGACAAATACGATTTCGTCGCCGAACTCGACATCTCCGGCTGACGGGACCCCCATGACCAGCGAACCCACCTTCATGCGTCGGGAAATCCTCGACATCCCCGGCGCCGCCGCGACCCTGCTGCGCGACGGGCGGGCCGCCATCGAGGCCGCGGCGCGGGATCTGCGCGCGGCCGACCCGGCCTTCCTGTCCACCGTGGCGCGGGGGTCGTCGGATCACGCCGCCACCTTCCTGAAATACGCCAGCGAACTCAGCCTCGGGCTGCCCGTCGCCTCCATCGGCCCGTCGATCGCCTCGATCTTCGACGCCCGGCTGCGGCTGCAAGGCAGCGCCTGCCTGGCGATCTCGCAATCGGGGAAAAGCCCCGACATCGTCAGCATGGCGCAATCGGCCACGGCGCAAGGCGCGCTGTCGGTGGCGATCACCAACGAACCGGGCTCGCCGCTGGCCGGGGTCTGCACCCATGCCATCCCGATCCACGCCGGGACCGAGCGCAGCGTCGCGGCCACCAAGACCTTCGTCGCCTCGGCGCTGGCCGGGCTGGCGCTGCTGGCCTTCTGGAAACGCGACGACGCCCTGATCGCCGCGCTCGACGCCCTGCCCGCGCATCTGCGCCGCGCCGCGGCCTTTGACTGGCCGGACCTGCGCGCGGCGCTGGCGACGCGCGAGTCGCTGTTCATTCTCGGGCGCGGCCCCAGCATCGCCATGTCCGCCGAGGCGGCGCTGAAATTCAAGGAAACCTGCCGCATCCACGCCGAATCCTATTCCTCGGCCGAGGTGCTGCACGGCCCGGTGTCGATCGTCGAACCGGGCTACCCGGTGCTCGCCCTCGCCTCGCGCGACGCGGCCGAAAGCGCCATCGTCGAGGTGGCCGAAAAGCTGGCGAAAGACGGCGCGGCGGTGTTCGTGACCTCGGACCGGGCCCGGGCGGCCGGAAAACTCGATTTCGCCGCCACCGACCACCCGCTCACCGATCCGCTGGCGCTGATCGTGTCCTTCTACGCCTTCGTGGAACGCCTGGCGCGCGAACGCGGCGGCAACCCGGACGAGCCGCGCAACCTGCGCAAGGTGACGGAGACCGTATGAGCCCGCGGCAGGCATATCGCGGCTGCGAGATCTTCGACGGCGAGACCCGCCGCGCCGGCCACGCGCTGCTGGTCGGGGATGCGCTGATCGCCGGGATCGTGCCCGAGGCCGAAATCCCGCCCGGCCATGCGACGATCGATCTGCATGGCGGGCTGATCGCCCCCGGCTTCGTGGATCTGCAGGTCAATGGCGGCGGCGGGGCGATGCTCAACGACGACCCGAGCGTCGCGACGATCAGGACCATCTGCGCGGCGCATCTGCCCTTCGGCACGACCTCGCTGCTGCCGACGCTGATCACCGATGCGCCGGATCGCACCGCCGCCGCCATCGCCGCGGCGCGCGCCGCCATCGCCGCGGTTCCCGGCGTCGTCGGGCTGCATCTGGAGGGCCCGCACCTGTCGCTGGCGCGCAAGGGCGCCCATGACCCGGCGCTGATCCGCGCCATGACCAGGGCGGACCTCGCGACCCTGATCCGCGCCGTCGCGGACCTGCCGAGCCTGCTGGTGACGCTGGCCCCGGAATCCGCGACCAACGCCCAGATCCGCGCATTGGCGGCGGCCGGCGCCACGGTGTCGCTCGGGCACACCGATGCGGGGTATGACGCCGCGCGCGCGGCGTTCGCCAGCGGCGCGACGGCGGCGACGCATCTGTTCAACGCCATGAGCCAGCTTGGCGGTCGCACCCCCGGGATGGTCGGCGCGACGCTGGATCACGGCGCGGGTTTCGCCGGGCTGATCGCCGACGGCGTGCATGTGGACCCGGCCTCGATCGGCATCGCCCTGCGCGCCAAGCGCGGACCGGGGCGGATATTCCTGATCACCGACGCCATGGCCGCCATCGGCACGGATCTGCGCGAATTCCGCCTCAACGGCCGGACCATCCGGCGCGAAGGCGGGCGGCTGACGCTGGAAGACGGCACCCTGGCCGGCGCCGATCTCGACATGATCTCGGCGGTGCGCTTCATGGCCAGCCGCATCGGCCTCGGCGAGGAGGAGGCCCTGCGCATGGCCTCGCTCTATCCCGCGCAACTGCTGGGGCGCAGCGATGAAATCGGGCGGCTGGCCACGGGGACGCGGGCCGATTTCCTGCTGCTCCGCGACGGGCTGACGATCGACACGGTCTGGCAGGCCGGCGTCGCGCGCAGCGGTCGACTGGCGTCGCCCCGAGCCTGACCCAGCCCTGACCCAGCCCTGACCCGGTCCTGAATCGGCCCTGACTTGAGGCGCGCGGCGGCGGATCAGGCGGGGTCCCAGACCACCGGCAGGCTCAGCATGCCGCGGAAGGCCCAGCCGCCGAGCTCCGGCGCAGCGCCCTCGCGCAACCGCAGCCCCGGCAGGCGATCGAAGATCGCCGGCAGCGCCACCTCCGCCACCAGCGCCTTGGAGGCCCAGGCCCCGGCGCAGAAATGCGGCCCCGCGCCAAAGGCGATGTGGCGCGACGCATCGCGCGTCGCATCGAAGCGCGCCGGGTCTTCGAACGCCGCCTCGTCGCGATTGGCCGACCCGAACATGAAGAACGCCCGATCCCCGGGGTCCAGCCGCACGCCTTCATAGTCATGCGGCTGCGCCACGCGGCGCGGCGACATGCCGATCGGCGACATCCAGCGCACGTATTCCTCGAACACCTGCATCCAGCTCACGTTCCCCGCCAGGGCCATCGCCAGCTGTTCGGGGTGGGTCAGCAAGGCCCAGACCGCGCCGGCGATCGCATCTCGCGGCTCGTTCTGCCCGCCGCTGATCGCCAGCTTCACATTGGCGCGGATCGCCTCTTCCGGCAGGCCGGCGGCGATCTGCGCCCCCAGCAGCGACTTGTCCGGGGCGGCGCGCAGCGGCCCCAGCCGCGCGTCGATGGCGGCGTCGATGCAGGCCGTGGCCTCGTGGCAGCGGGCCTCGACCGCCGGATCGCCGGCGTAGTTGGCGATGCCGTCGATCATCGCCTGCGACCATGAATCCATCTCCGCCGGCGTGACCTGGGTCAGGCCGGTGATCGCCTTCAGCGCCTCGGCGGAGATCGGCAATGCGATGTCGCGCGCCATGTCAGCCGCGCCGCGCGGCGCCGCCCGGTCCAGAACCGCCCCGGCGCCCGCCTGAAACGCCGCCAGCCACTGGTCGCGCACCGTGCGCGGCGACACCGTCGGGAAAATCGCCTTGCGTTCGGCCTGATGCGCGGCGCCGTCCTTGCGCATGAGGTTGCGGCCCATGAGCCGAGTCATCAGCCCATCGGGCTGATGCGAACTGAACACGTCGATGCGCTTCTCGCAGATCACGATGTCCGCGCGCCGGGTGAACAGCGTGGCGTCCAGTTGCGGCACATAGGCGATGGGCGCCTCGCTGCGCATTCGCGCCAGCGCGGGATAGGGATCCCGCCAGAAAGCCTTGGGGTCGATGTCGAAAATCGGGGCGGTGCTCATGGCGCGCTCGCTTGCTGGCGCCTCCCCAAATCAGCAATTCGGATCGGGATTCCGGGTCGGGCGCGGGACTTGGCGCCAGGACGCCTTCGCGCGCCCCGGCATTTGCGCGCCAGTTTCATGGCCGTGGCCGCGCGATGCAAGGGGGGATCGCCGCCGGACGCCGCGCGCAAGGGATGCGCGGGCGACCCTGTCGCCGCGTCTCAGCAGCCGCCGGTGCAGCCGGGGCAGTTGCGGCAGACGCGGGGGTCGAGGCAGCGGGCGATTCGGGCGAGCAGCGCCGCCGCCATTGCGAGCCCGGACATCAGAACGACGCGACGCAGGCGATGGGCCGAAATCAGGGTGCTGGCGTAGGTCATGGCGTCCTCCGGCGGCGCGGGTCGCGAGATCCGGCGATCGATTCGCCCGCGCCTGAGATCCAAAGGTAAACCGATCGGTCCATCCCGGCAAGCGCGCTCATGACCCACTGGTGCCATTATGGGCGGATTCAAATTTAACGTCAACAAAAAGGCGGTTTTGTTAATTACACAGCTGAACTGTTTTTAGATTGGCGCCGCATCCGGATTTCAGGCTGCAAGCCCAAGCTGGGCGCGCAATGCGCCCGTGGCGGCGCCGGCAAGGCCGCAACGGCATCCGGTGGTTCAGCGAAAAATCGCCCTGGTCGGGCGGGTCGGCCTCACCAGCGATCATCCGGGGCGATCATCCGGGGCGATCATCTGGGCCGCGCGCGGGCCATGGGCGCCCGCCCGCCACGCGACGGGCGGCGGGCAAAACCGACGCAACGCCCATCAACATGCTGAAATTAGCTGACCAAATATGGCAGCGTGGTGCCGGTGATAGGACTCGAACCTACGACCCCATCATTACGAATGACGTGCTCTACCAGCTGAGCTACACCGGCGACCGAGGCGCTCTATACGGAGCGCACCGGGGAATTGCAAGCGGTCATGCGGCGCGGGCGCCGTCGCCCCCGGCCGCGGCGCCCGGATCGGCGCCGTCGCCGGAAACCGGCTCGGCCTCCACCACGTCGGCCGGCGCGTCGCCCTCTCCGCCGCCGGTCAGCGCGCCGACGATCAGCGGCAGCATCGCTGAATCCGCCGCGGCGCTTTCGCCGGCGCCCTTGGGCTGGATCCAGGCCAGGGTGTCCACCGCCTTGCAGGATTCGCAGACCGGGGCCCAGGCCTCGTGCACATGGCCGCAATTCTCGCAGGTCCAGCGTTCGCCCCGCGGGGCCGACAGCGCCTTGGCAAGCCAGGCGCGCACCACGTGCTCCTCGGCGCCCGATCCGCGCTCCGCCGCCGCCATGATCGCCAGCGTGCGGGTGGTGGGGTGGGTCTGGGCCAGATCGCCGAGCGCCGCGCGCGCCGCCGGGAAATCCTCCGCCGCCAGCGCCAGTTCCGCCGAAAGCAGGCGGCTTTCGGAATGGGTCGGGTTTTCCGCGATCAGCGCGTTGAAACGCTTGCGCCGCTCCACCGGGGTTTCCGCCGGATTGAGCGCCGCGAAGGCCGCGGCGATGTCGGGATGGGGGGCCAGCTTCCAGGCCTTGCGCAGCACCTTCTCGGCCTTGCGCGGGCTGCCGTCGGCCAGCAGCCGCCCGGCGGCGGCGGCGGCGGCGGGGGGCAGCGCCGGGGCGCGGCGGTTGGCCTCCAGCGCCGCCTCGCGGGCGCGGGTCTCGTCGCCGGCCTCGATCGCCGCATGGGCTTCGGCCAGCGCCAGCACCGCGTCGCGCCGGGCGCCGATTTCGCGGGGCAGCACGCCGGTGCGCACCTCGGAAGCCAGAGTCTGGCGCGCCGCCGCCCAATCCCCGGCGCCGGCCTGCAGGTCGAACAGCTTCGCCATCACCTCGGAATCCTTGGGGCGCAGCGCGAAGGCGCGCTGCGCCAGCAGCAGGGCGCGGTCCTGATCGCCCGCCTCCACCGCCTGGGCCAGCAGCCCCTTGACGCCGATGGCGCGGGTCTTGTCGTCGCGCGCCAGCGCCTTCAGATACAGCGCCGCCTTGGCCTTGTCGCCGGCCTTCGCCGCCGCCTGGGCGCCCACCAGATTGGTCAGTTCGGGTTTTTCCAGCAGCCGCCCGGCCTTTTCGGTGAGGTCGATGGCCTTGCGCGCGTCGCCCTCGGCCAGCGCCACCAGCCCCGAGGTCAGCGCCTTGATGCCGCGCCGCTGGCGTGACCGCGTGAAGAAACGGCTGATCGCGGTCTCGTCGCCGCCGGCGAAGCGCGCGATGGCGATCAGCAGCCCCACGACCTTGAACAGCAGCCACAGCGCCGCGAACCCCGCCAGCAGCATGGCCGCGAATGTCAGGGTGTCGAACTGGTAGCTGCGCGCGTTCCAGGTCAGCTCGACGCCGCCGGGCGTGTCCAGCAGCAGCACCAGGCCGAAGGCGGCGGCAAGCACCAGCACAATGAAGATAGCGACGCGAACAAGTAGCCAGATCATGGAGTTATTCCTTTTCTCGTCTGGCCGGTCAGCCGTTGGTCGTGGTCAGCGCGGCGCGCCACTGAGCCAGCGCGTGGCGCGCGTTCAGCCGCGCCTTGGCGCGGGCGAGCCAGTCGGCCATGGCGGCGCGGGCGGGATCGGGCAGCGTCGCGATTTCCCCGAGCGCCGCCTGCAGGTCCTCTTCGGCGAGCGCCTGTCCGGCGCGCCCCAGCACCGCGTCGGGGCCGTCGCCGTCCACGCCTTCGGTGGGCAGGCCGGTGAACTGGGCGCGCAGCTTGGCGAGCATCTGGCTGGCCACGTCGCCGCCGGCCCCGGCGACGATCGCCGCGTTCAGCGCCGCGCGCGCCGCCGCCGGGTAGCTTTCCTGCAGCGCCGCGATGGTTGCGACGCCGCTTGCGGCGGCATCGGCCAGCGCCGCCGGGGCCTCGGCGCCGCTGGCGGCGGCGACCTCGGCAAGCGCCGCGTCAAACGGCGCGCCGGTGTCAAAGGCCGCGGCGATCACCTCGATCCCGCTGACCACGGCGGCCCGGTCGGCGGCGGCCTGCGCCTGCGCCCTGGCCGCGGCCGCGGCGGCGGCGGCCTCGGCGGCGCGGGCGTCGGCGGCGTCGGCCTCGGCCCGCGCGGCGTCGATCTTGGTTTCCATCGCCGCCTCGGCGGCGGCGATGCGATCCGCCAGCGCGCTGGTCTGGGCCGAAAGCGTCGCGAATTCGGCGCGCAGCCCGTCCACCCTGGCGTTGAATCCGGCGATCAGCGCGCCGGTCTCCGCCGTGGCCGCGCCGCTGCCCTCGTCGAGGCTGGCCAGCCCCTGGGACAGCGAATCGAACTGCGCCGCGAGCCCGGCCACCGTGGTTTCCGCCTGCGCCAGTCGCGCCGCAAGATCGCCGCTTTCGGCCTTGTCGAGCCGCGCGCCCAGCGCCGCGATCTGGCCGTTGAGCGGCGTCAGCGCCGCCTCCAGATCGCCGCTGAGCCCGGCGAGGCGGGTTTCGAGCGCCGCGACGCTGGCGGCCAGCGCCTCGGCCCGGGCCGCGGCCTCCGCCGCCTGCGACGCGGCCCTTGAATCGGCGCTGGCGGCGAGCGCCTCGATGCGCGCGTCGAGCCGGGCGGCGACCGCGTCAAGATCGCTGCGCTCCACGGTCGAGGACGCCACCAGGTATTTCGCCACTTCGGCCGGCAGATAGGGCGCGGCCTTGGGCGCCAGCCACAGGGCCAGCGCGCCGCCGCCGAGGATCAGCACCAGCGCGATCAGCGCCATGGCGGCGAAGGATCGCCGGGGCGGGTCCTCGTGCAGTTCATGCTCCTCGACAAGATCCTCGTCGTCGTGGATCGCGTCGTCATGGGGCGCGTCGTCATGGGGCGCGTCGTCGTGGGGCGCGTCGTCGTGGGGCGCGTCGTCGTGGATGTCGTGGATGTCGCCATCCCGCGCATCCTCGTCCCGCGCGTCTTCGTGGGGCGCCTCGTCATGGGGCGCGTCACCGTCAATCGCGTCGTCCTGGGCGCGCGCGTCCCCGGCATGGCGGTCGCCATCGGCCCGCGCGTCGTCATCCGGCGCCGCCTCCGGTTCGTCGTCGCCGTCGCCGGCGATCCTGGCCGCTTCGGGCGCGTCTTCATCGGCGATCGGGGCG
Organism: Oceanicella sp.; assembly: GCF_056449545.1. Lineage (NCBI taxonomy): Bacteria > Pseudomonadati > Pseudomonadota > Alphaproteobacteria > Rhodobacterales > Paracoccaceae > Oceanicella > Oceanicella sp. The sequence continues at coordinate 24,932 of NZ_JBWOMN010000092.1, forward strand.
TCTTCAACGGCGGCGTCGGGCGCGTCGCCCGCCTCCGAAGGCGTCTCGCCGACAGCCTCGGGATCCCGCAGGTCTTCATCCCCGCCGGCGCGCTCGCGAGCGGTCTCGGGCGTCTTGCCCCCGTCCTCGCCCTTGGTCCTGCTCGTCATCTATCGCCTCGAATTTCCCATCCCACAGGGATGATTCTGCCAACGCAAACTAGGAGAGTCGATCCGCATTTGCAGCCTGATTGTCTGCGGCTGATTGCAGCGCCGCGCCCCGTCCCCACCCGTTTGCGACCGAACGCCGAAAGCGCCCTGTCCGGCATCCCGCCCGGCATCCCGCCCGGCGCCGCGCCGCGCCGTCATCGCCCTGCCCGCGAACCTGGCGCGAATCCTTGGCGAAAAAGCGACTGCGCGGCGGCAAGCATAGCCGAGCCGGTCGGGGTCTCCGCAAGCCGCAATTGCGCCACCGCCGCGCCGGCCAGCCCCTGCGCCGCCGCCGCGCTGATCACGATGGCGTGCAGCGGCGCGGCGGCCCCGCGCGCCAGGCGGGCGAAAATCCGCGCCGTGCGCGGCGAATAGAACAGCGCCGCCACCGGCGCGGCGCCGGCCAGCGCCGCCTGCGCGGCCGGGCTCAGCGCCTGGGCGGCGATCATCTCGTAGACCGGGGCGGCGCGCAGCTCCACGCCCCCGGCGGCCAGCGCCTCGGCCAGCCCGGCGGTTCCGTGCACCCCGCGCGGATGCAGCAGCGGCCCGCCGGCAAGTTCGCCCGCGCGCACCGCGTCAAGAATCCGCCCCGCCAGCGCCGCCGCGTCGCCGTCCCCCGCGCGCAGGTCGCGAAACCCGGCGGCGCGCGCCGCCTCCGCCGTCGCCGCGCCCACGCAATAGGCGGGCAGATCAAGCGCGAAATCCGGCGCGCCCGCCGCGCGCACGCCATTGGCCGAGGTGAAGACCAGCCCGCGCGCGCCCCGGTAGTCGGGCGCATCGGGCAGCGCGCGCAAGTCGAGCAGCGGGCAGAGCACCGGCGCCCAGCCCTGCGCCGTCAGCGCCGCGGCGGTGGCGCGCGCCTGCGCCTCGGGCCGGGTGACGAGGATCGGCGGCGCCGCGCCCCGCCCTGCGCCGCCCCCCGCGGAGTCCCCCGCCCCGCTCACGCAGTGAAAAAGCTCATGCCGCCGCGTGCGCGCAGTTCCGCCGCCGCGTCCGCGCCCATGGCGGCCGCGTCCGAGACCGGCCCCTCGCGGAGGGCAGACAGCTTCTCTGACCCGTCGGGGCGGAGGATTTCGCCGCGCAGGCGCAGGCGGTCGCCGTCGATGTCCGCCAGCCCGCCGATGGGCGTGCGGCAGGATCCGTCGAGCCCGGCCAGAAACGCCCGCTCCGCCGCCAGCCGCGCGGCGGTCGCCGCGTGGTTCAGCGGCGCCAGCAGCGCCGACACCGCGTCGTCGCCGATCCGCTGTTCGACGCCGATGGCGCCCTGCGCCACCGCCGGCAGCATGTCGTCGGGGGAAATCGGGTTCCTGGCCAGTTCCGCCAGCCCCAGCCGCCGCAGACCGGCGACGGCAAGAAACGTCGCCTCGGCCACGCCCTCGTCAAGCTTGCGCAGCCGGGTCTGCACATTGCCGCGAAACTCCACCGGCTTCAGGTCCGGGCGCAGATGCAGCAGCTGCGCCCGGCGACGCAGGGACGAGGTGCCGACCACCGCGCCGCGCGCCAGATCCGCCACCGCGCCGCAGCGGGGCGACACGAAGGCGTCGCGCACGTCCTCGCGCTCAAGACAGCAGCTCAGCGCCAGCCCGTCGGGCTGAAACGTGGGCATGTCCTTCATGGAATGCACGGCGATGTGGATGGACCGGTCCAGCAGCGCCTCCTCGATCTCCTTGGTGAACAGGCCCTTGCCGCCGATTTCGGACAGGGGGCGGTCCTGCACCCGGTCGCCGGTGGTCTTGATCACCACGATCTCGAACGCCGCGCCCGGCAGGCCATGGGCGGCCATCAGCCGCGCGCGGGTTTCATGCGCCTGCGCCAGCGCCAGCTTCGAGCCGCGCGTGCCGATGCGCAGCGGCCGGTGTTCGGAAATTTCGAAAGCGGGGGAGGATGATTGCATCGCCATGGCCCCGGTGTTACCTGCGCGGAACGCCGCGCGCAACGCCCGGGCGCGCAAGTTTTCGCGCATCTCTTCATTGCAGGAGGCCCGCCCTGCCCGATTCCCCGACCCATTCCCCGACCCATTCCCCGGTCCAATCTCCGACCCAATCTGCGACCCAATCCCCGGGCCGTTCCCGGCCATGACCCCGATCATGACCCCGGACGCCCCGGCCCTGACCGTGCTCGGGCTCGAATCAAGCTGCGACGACACCGCCGCCGCGGTGCTGCGCGCGCGCGTGGTCGCCGGCGCGCTGGCCGGGCCGGGCGCGATCCTGTCCTCGGTGGTGATGGGCCAGAACGCGCTGCACGCGGATTTCGGCGGCGTGGTGCCCGAAATCGCCGCCCGCGCCCATGTCGAGCGGCTGGACCTCTGCGTCGAACGGGCGCTGGCGGATGCGGGGCTGGCGCTTGGCGACATGGACGCGGTGGCGGTGACCGCCGGGCCGGGGCTGATCGGCGGCGTGCTCGCCGGGGTGATGTGCGCCAAGGGGCTGGCCATGGGCGCCGGGCTGCCGCTGATCGGGGTCAACCATCTGGCCGGGCACGCGCTGACCCCGCGGCTGGCCGACGGGCTGGCCTTTCCCTATGTGATGCTGCTGGCCTCGGGCGGGCATTGCCAGCTGCTGGCGGTGGAGGGGCCGGCGGAGTTCCGCCGCCTCGGCGGCTCCATCGACGACGCCCCCGGCGAGGCCTTCGACAAGATCGCCAAGCTGCTGGGGCTCGGCTATCCCGGCGGGCCGGAGGTGGAGCGCGCGGCCATGTCCGGCGATCCGACCCGGTTTGCGCTGCCCCGCCCGCTGCTGGACCGCCCCGGCTGCGACATGAGCTTTTCGGGGCTCAAGACCGCGCTGCGCCGGGCGCGCGATCGCCTGGTCGCGGCGCAGGGCGGGTTGACGACCCAGGACCGCGCCGATCTCTGCGCGTCGTTCCAGGCGGCCTCGGCCGATGTGCTGGCGGAAAAGACCCGCCGGGCGCTGGCCGGATTCCATGCCGGGAGCGGCCTTCGCCCGGCGCTGGCCGTGGCCGGCGGCGTGGCCGCGAACCGGGCGCTGCGCGCGGCCCTGAAGGCGGTGGCGGCGGCGGAGGGCTGCGCCTTCGCGGCCCCGCCGCTGGCGCTCTGCACCGACAACGCCGCGATGATCGCCTGGGCGGGCGCCGAGCGGCTGCGCGCCGGCGCGACCGACGGGCTCGGGCTGTCGGCCCGCCCGCGCTGGCCGCTGGACGCGAGCGCCCCGGCGCTGCTCGGGTCGGGCCGCAAGGGCGCCAAGGCCTGAGCCGCGGCCAGTGGCGGATCGGGATCCGCCCTGCGCAAGACGCCAGTCCGGCGCCTGATCCCGCATCGGCGGCCTTGCCGTGATCCGCAGGGCCATGCATATCTCGGGACCGAACGCCAATCACAAGGACGCCGCCATGCCCCACATCCTGATCTGCAAGGACAAGCCCGGCCAGCTGGAGCTGCGCAAGGCCAATCGCGACGCGCATCTCGCCTATGCCGGGGACAGCGGCCTCGTCGCCTATGGCGGGCCGCTGATCGACGCGACGGGCGCGATGTGCGGCTCCATGCTGGTGCTCGACACCGAGGATCCGGCCGAGGCCGCCGCCTGGGCCGCGAACGACCCCTACGCCAGGGCCGGGCTGTTCGCGGACGTGACCGTCAACGGCTTCAGGAAGGTGTTCGGCTGATGGCGCACTGGCTGTTCAAGACCGAACCCAACACCTGGTCCTGGGATCAGCAGGTCGCCAAGGGCGCGATCGGCGAGCAATGGGACGGCATCCGCAACTATCAGGCGCGCAACAACATGCGGGCGATGCAGATCGGCGATCTGGGATTCTTCTATCACTCGATCAAGGAAAAGCGGGTGATGGGCGTGATCGAAATCTGCGCGCTGTCCCATCCCGACAGCACCACCGACGACCCGCGCTGGGACTGCGTGGACGTGCGCGCCGTGGCGCCCTTCCCGACGCCGGTGACGCTGGAAATGTGCAAGGCCGACCCCAGGCTCGCGAACATGGTGCTGGTCAACAACACCCGCCTGTCGGTGCAGCCGGTGAGCGACGCCGAATGGAAGGTGGTCTGCGAACTCGGCGGCTACCAGGACTGACGACCGAAGGCGCGCCTGGATCCCGGGCGCCCCGGGCGCAGTTTGCGGGGCGCCGTCCCCAAGATGCTCCGCATCTTGCCGGGGCCATGGCCCCGGGGCTGTGGCGAAGCCACAGCCGGGACGGCTTGGCGCTCCGCTCGCAACCAGGCGCCCGTCGCCGGCGCCGCACCCGCGCAAACGGCGCGTTTCGGGCGGGATGCCCGACGCCGCGCCCGGACCGACAGGTCCGAGGCGCGCTGGTCTGAACGCAGGCCTGCGATCCGCGTTCAAAAAATCTCGAACAGGCCCGCCGCGCCCTGACCGCCGCCGATGCACATGGTGATCACCGCGTATTTGACGCCGCGCCGCTTGCCCTCGATCAACGCATGCCCGGTCATCCGCGCGCCGGACATGCCATAGGGGTGGCCCACGGAGATCGAGCCGCCATCGACGTTCAGCAGATCATTGGGAATCCCCAGCCGGTCGCGGCAATACAGCACTTGCGAGGCGAACGCCTCGTTCAGCTCCCACAGCCCGATGTCGTCCATCTTCAGCCCGGCGCGCTCCAGCAGGCGCGGCACGGCGAAAACCGGGCCGATGCCCATCTCGTCGGGTTCGCAGCCCGCGACCTGAAAGCCCCGGAACGCGCCCAGGGGGTCGAGCCCGCGCCGTTCGGCGAGCTTGGCGTCCATCATGACGCAGGCCGAGGCCCCGTCCGACAACTGGCTGGCATTGCCCGCCGTGATGAACTTGTCCTCGCCGAGGATCGGCTTCAGGCCGGCCAGCCCTTCGAGCGTCGTGGTCGGGCGGTTGCACTCGTCGTGGCTCAGGGTCACGTCATGCTGCGTGACCTCGCCGGTCTCGCGATCCTTCACCGCCATGGTGACGTCGATCGGGGCGATCTCCGCATCGAAACGCCCGGCCTGCTGCGCCGCGGCCGTGCGCATCTGCGATTGCAGCGCGTATTCGTCCTGGGCCTCGCGGCTGACGCCGTAGCGGGCGGCGACGATGTCGGCGGTGTCGATCATCGGCAGGTAGAGGTCGTCCTTGTGCGCCTCCAGCCACGGATCCTTGCGCGCCACCGGGTTCAGGTTGGCCTGGGTGATCGAGATCGATTCCAGCCCCCCCGCCGCCATCACCGGCGACCCGTTGACCATGATCGCCTGCGCCGCCATGGCGATCGCCTGCAGGCCCGACGAACAGAACCGGTTGATCGTCGCCCCGGTCGTGGTCACCGGCAGTTCGGCGCGCAGCGCGATCTGGCGGGCGATGTTGCCCCCGGTCGCGGCTTCGGGCAGGCCGCAGCCGATGATCGCGTCCTCGACCTCGCCCGGATCGACCCCGGCGCGCGCCACCGCGTGGGACAGCGCGTGCCCGCCCATGGTCGCGCCATGGGTCATGTTCAGCGAGCCGCGAAACGCCTTGCCGATGCCCGTGCGGGCCGTCGAGAGAATCACCGCGTCAGCCATTGTTCAGATCTCCGAATTTGCGGCCGCTTTCGACCAGTTCCACCAGCAGCGGCGCCGCGGCCCAGAAGCGCGGATCCTCTTTTTCGAATTCACGGATGTCGGCGAGGATCCTGTCGAGCCCCACATGATCCGCGTAATGCATCGGTCCGCCGCGCCAGCGCGGGTAGCCGTAGCCGAACAGGCTGGCCATATCCACGTCGAGCGGGCGCAGCGCGATGCCCTCGCCCACCACCTTGGCCGCCTCGTTCACCGTGGCGGCGACGTAGCGGCGCATGATTTCCTCCTTGGTGAATTCGCGCGGCGTCACGCCGAGCTTTTCGCGCGCCGCCTCGATGATCGGCATGATCTCGGGGTTGGGCGGGCCGGAGCGGGCGCCGCCGGGGTAGTCGTAGAACCCGCGCTCGGTCTTCTGCCCGAACCAGCCGCGTTCGCAGATTTCATCCAGGAACCCGGCCCCGTAGCGGTCCGCCGGGTCGCGGGTCGCGGCGCGGTCCTTGCGGCTCAGAAACCCGATATCCATGCCCGCCAGATCCATCATCTGGAACGGTCCCATGGGATAGCCGAATTCGCGCACCGCCGCGTCGATGACGTAGGGGTCGGCGCCGTCCTCGACCATGAAATTCGCCGCCTTCATGTAGCTGCCGAGGATCCGGTTGCCGATGAAGCCGTCGCAGACCCCGGCGCGCACCGCGATCTTCTTCATCATCCTGGCCAGCGCGAAGCCCGTCGCCACCACGTCGGGCGCGGTCTTTTCGCCGACCACCACTTCCAGCAGCCGCATGATGTGGGCGGGCGAGAAGAAATGCAGCCCGATCACGTCCTCGGGGCGTCTGGTGCAGGCGGCGATGGCGTCGATGTCCAGATACGAGGTGTTGGAGGCCAGCACCGCGCCCGGCTTGACGATGCCGTCGATGATCCCGAAGACCTGTTTCTTGACCTCCATGGTCTCGAACACCGCCTCGATCACCAGATCCACCTCGGCCAGCGCCTGATAATCATGCGAGGGGGTGAATTTCTCGGCCAGCATGGCGTCGAGCTGGGCTTGCGTCATGCGGCCCTTCTTCACCCCCGAGGCGTAGTTGCGGCGCAGATTGGCCTCGCCGCGGGCGATGCTTTCGGCGTCGCGCTCCACCATCACCACGTTCAGCCCGGCGTTGAGCGCCGCCGCCGAGATCCCCGCGCCCATGGTGCCGCCGCCGATCACGCCGATGGTTTCCAGCTTGCGCGGCCTGGCCTTGGCCTCGGGGATGCGCGCCACCGCGCGTTCGGAGAAGAACGCATGCACCAGCGCCGGGGATTGCGGGTCGGCGAACAACCCGGTGATGATCTCGCGTTCGCGCGCGAGGCCCTCGGCGATCGGCAGCCCCGCCGCCTCCACCGCGTCGACGCAGGCCAGCGGCGAATGCTGGCCCCTTGCCTTCGCCGCCACCTGTTCGCGCCATCTGGCGAACAGTTCGGGCGAGCCGCCCTGCATGTCCATGTCGCCGGTGCGCCGCACGCCCTTGCCCTCGGCCAGCAGGCGTCTTGCATAGGCGACGCCGGCGGCGCGCGGGTCGCCGCCCGACTCCTCGCCGTCGTCGATCTCGTCGATCAGGCCCATGGCCAGCGCCTCCTTCGCCGGCACATGGCGCCCGGTGGCGATCATGTCCAGCGCCGCCTCGGCCCCGACCAGACGCGGCGCGCGCTGGGTGCCGCCGGCGCCCGGCACGATGCCCAGATGCACCTCGGGCAGGCCCAGCCGGGTCTTCGGCTGGGCGATGCGGTAATGCGCGCCCAGGGCGATCTCCAGCCCGCCGCCCAGCGGCGTGCCGTGCAGCGAGGCGATCACCGGCTTGGTCGCGGCCTCGACCTCGTTGACCACGTCGGGCAGGCTGGGTTCGCGCGGCGGCTTGCCGAACTCGGCGATGTCGGCGCCGGCCATGAAGGTGCGCCCCACCCCGCAGATCACCGCCGCCTTCGCGCCCTCGTCGGCGTCAAAGCGCTTGATCGCGTCGGATATGCCCGCGCGCACCGGCTGGCTCAGCGCATTCACCGGCGGGTTGTCGACGGCGATGACGGCGATGTCGCCGTCGCGCGAATAGGTCACCTTGTCGGGCATGAGATTCTCCCCCTCTCGGGCCGGGTCCGGCCATGTCAGGCGCAACGGCGGTCGCATGGGCGCATCGCTTGCAGGCGATTTTGCTCTGCGGCACTGCGTTTCGCAAATCAGAGCGGATTTTAGGCGCCAGCGCGGGCGAGACAAGAGCCGATCGCATGCCGATGGGCGGCGCATTGCGCGAAGGCGGCCCTGAGGGGGGTGGCCCGGCGCTGATCCGGCGCTGTTCCGGCGGACAATGCAAAGTTGCGGCGACAACCGAAAAGGCGGAGGGCCCCCCAGCCCTCCGCCTCCCCCACAAGCAACCGCCGGTGCGGTCGCGCTCCCACCCAACTGGTTTTCCGTTCTGGAGACTTCGGACCGTGGCGCGACCTTGCGTTCGCTGCGGCTTCGGGCCATGACGCCGTTCTGCGTCTGACACCAGAGAAACCATGAATCGCGCCGCCGCGCAAACCCCAAACACCTGAAATTAGATGGGAATTGTCCCTAGTTTTACCCCGCGCCACGGCGCGGCCGATAACCATTCGACAAGCTGTCCGGCGCCGAGTCGCAAAATGAAACGGGCGCGCAACCTGCGCGCCCCGTTCCGGCAACCTTCATTGACGAAGGGTTGCGATCAGTAGCGATAATGCTCGGGCTTGAACGGGCCGTCGGCGCCAACGCCGATATAGGCCGCCTGCTCGTCGGTGAGCCGCGACAGCTTGACGCCGAGCCGCGCGAGATGCAGGCGGGCCACTTTCTCGTCGAGACGCTTTGGCAGCACGTAGACCTGATTCTCGTATTCGTCGCCGCGGGTCCACAATTCGATCTGCGCCAGCACCTGGTTGGTGAAGCTCGCCGACATGACGAAGCTCGGATGCCCGGTGGCGTTGCCGAGATTGAGCAGCCGCCCCTCGGACAGCAGGATGATGCGCGCCCCCGAGGGCATCTCGATCATGTCCACCTGCGGCTTGATGTTGGTCCATTTGTGATTCTTCAGCGCGGCGATCTGAATCTCGTTGTCGAAATGGCCGATGTTGCCGACGATGGCCATGTCCTTCATCGCCCGCATGTGCTCGATGCGAATCACGTCCTTGTTGCCGGTGGTGGTGATGAAGATGTCGGCGGTGGAGACCACGTCTTCCAGCATCACCACCTCGAATCCGTCCATGGCCGCCTGCAGCGCGCAGATCGGGTCGATTTCAGTCACCTTCACCCGCGCCCCGGCGCCGCGCAGCGAGGCGGCGGAGCCCTTGCCCACGTCGCCGTAGCCGCAGACCACGGCGGTCTTGCCGGCCATCATCACGTCGGTGGCGCGGCGGATGCCGTCCACCAGCGATTCCTTGCAGCCGTATTTATTGTCGAATTTCGACTTGGTGACGCTGTCGTTGACGTTGATCGCCGGGAAGGGCAGCCGGCCCTTTTCCATCAGCTGATACAGGCGATGCACGCCGGTGGTGGTTTCCTCGCTGACGCCCCTGAGCATGTGACGCTGGCGCACGAACCAGCCGGGCGCGGCGGCCATGCGCTTGCGGATCTGGGCGAACAGCGCGATTTCCTCCTCGGAGCCCGGCGTCTCGATCAGGTCGGTCTCGCCTTCCTCGACCCGCGCGCCGATGAGGATGTACATGGTGGCGTCGCCGCCGTCGTCGAGGATCAGGTTGGCGCCGCCATCGGGGAAATCGAAGATCCGGTCGGCGTAATCCCAGTATTCCTCGAGCGTCTCGCCCTTCACCGCGAAAACCGGCACCCCGGCCTGGGCGATCGCCGCCGCCGCGTGGTCCTGGGTGGAGAAGATGTTGCACGAAGCCCAGCGCACATCGGCGCCCAGCGCCACCAGCGTCTCGATCAGAATGCCGGTCTGAACGGTCATGTGCAGCGACCCGGCGATGCGCGCGCCCTTCAGCGGCTTGCTGTCGCCGAATTCGTCGCGCAGGGCCATCAGGCCGGGCATCTCGGTTTCGGCGATGTCGAATTCCTTGCGGCCGTATTCGGCCAGCGAAATATCCTTGACGATGCAGTCGGTCATGCCGGTCTCCTCACGCGGGCCCTCGCGCGCCGGACCCGGCCGCGCCACGCGGGACATATCAGCGGCGGGCCGCGTGGGCAATGCGGCGGGGCGCGGCGCAATCGCCAGGCGGGGCGACGGGATGCGCTCGCGCCTCCCATTGCGAAAATTCCTGCAAGCATGACCGCCACGGCAGCGCGGCGCGGCCGCGAATCGCACCCCCACGCGACATGCGGCGCGCCCGCGAATCGCGCCGCCACGCAAATTCAAATACTTGCCGCAAGAGATTGTTGTTTTTTGAAAGAATTATATTTCAATGTGTTAACGAATTTTGTTAATTGATCATTCACAATGTTTTCGATATCATTAACGCGAGATTGGGACAGGTTTTGCTATCACGTGGGGTTGATCGTGACCGTCCCCAAAGCAGAGGTGGATTTATGAGAGTATCGATTCGCACGACATTATTGGCGACCTGCGCGATTTGCGCATCCGCCGTCACCGCCAGCGCCGGCGTGATTTCGCTGGATCTGATCAACAGTTACAATCGGACCTCCCCGTTCGGTCTCGCCTATGACGGCACCAATCTCTGGTGGTCGGATTCCAATCGGGTGATCCACGAGATGACCACCGGGGGCGTCGACACCGGCGTCACCTTCGGCGGCCCGGTCTGGTCCGAGCTGGCGTGGAACGGATCGCAGTTGATCCAGGCCAACAACACCACGGTGTACTTCTTCGACAAGGCCACCGGCGCCAACCAGACCACCCAGACCATCACCGCGCCGGGCTACACGGGCATCTCGCTCAATGACGGGCTCGATTGGGACAATGGCGAATTGTGGTCCTCGCCCGACGTGGGCAATGTCTACCGGCTCAGCGGCGACCTCACCAGCCATGTGGGCGCGGCGCCGTTCCTCGGCGGCGGCGGCGGCTATTCCGGCGTGGAGCGCATCCAGGGCCAGAGCCAGGACTTCGTGGTTGTCGTGAACGACGCCTCGAGCCCGCGCGAGCTTTGCGTGCATGAACTGGATGGCACCCAGATCGGCTGCCAGGCCTTCGCCAATTCGCGCTACGAGGGGCTGGCCTTCGACGGTCGCTATCTCTGGGCCGCGGATTTCTTCGGCCACAGGATCGACCAGTACGACATCCTCGAGGATGGCGGTTCGATCATCGTGCCGCCGAACGGGAGCGTCATTCCGCTGCCGGCGCCGCTCGCCATGCTGGCCTTCGGCATGGGCGTTCTGGGCGTCGCCGCGGCGCGCAAGAAGCGCAGCGCCTGATCCTTCGCCCCCCCGTCGCCCAAGGCGGCGAATTCAGGCCCCGTCGCCCAAGGCGGCGAATTCAGGCCCCGTCGCCCAAGGCGGCGAATTCAGGCGGCGATTTGATGTCACGCCCCCCCGGCCCAGGCGCCGGGGGGGCGTTTTCATGTTCGGCCCGCCCATGTCAAAGGCCGTGTCAGAGCAATTCGCGCAGCGCCCGCTTCAGGATCTTGCCGGTGGCGTTGCGCGGCAGTTCCGCGATCGCCACGACGCGTCTGGGGTGCTTGAAATGCGCCAGACGCCCCTCGCAATGTTCCAGCACATCGGCCTCGCTGACCTGCGCGCCGGGTTCGGCGACGATGAAGGCGACGCCGACCTCGCCCCACCTGGCGTCCGGCGCGCCGACCACCGCGGCGTCCGCGACGCCCGCCATGGCGAACAGCACGCTTTCGACCTCGGCCGGATACACGTTCTCGCCGCCGGAAATATACATGTCCTTCCAGCGATCGATGATCCAGACATCGCCCTCGGCGTCGATGCGCGCCGCGTCGCCGGTCCGGAACCAGCCATCGACGAAGCTCTCCGCCGTCGCCTCGGGACGGCGCCAGTAGCCCGGCGTGATGTTCGGCCCGCGCACCCAAAGCTCGCCCAGTTCGTCGGCGCCCGCGTCGGTCCCGTCCTCGCGCACGATCTTGCATTCGCCATGCAGGATCGACTTGCCGGCCGAACCGACCTTGGCGAACGCGGTTTCCCGGTCCTGGAAGCAGACGGCGGGGCTGGTTTCGGACATGCCGAACCCCTGCACCAGCGCGATGCCCTTGTCCTTGTAGGCCTCCAGCAGCGGGCGCGGCGTCGGCGCCCCCCCGACCCCCGCCGCGACGATGCGCGAAAAATCCGCGGCGGCGAAATCGGCGTGCTGGCTCATGAACAGGTAGATCGCCGGCACCCCGAAGAAATGCGATATCCCGGCCCCCGGGTCGCTGATCAGCGCCAGCGCCGCGCCGGGATCGAAGTTGCGCATGACCTGGCAGGCG
>NZ_JBWOMN010000093.1:0-41005 GCF_056449545.1 Oceanicella sp.
CGCCCCCGCGACGTCGCGGGGGCGGCGACGGGCGCGGATGGCGCCGCGCCAGACCCCGCCGCGCCCGAATCCCCACCCGAATCCCCACCCGACCCGGCGCGCGGCGCACAGGCGCCGCCGGATCTGAACCCGATCCTGCGCCCCCGCGGCCCGGCGCTGGACGGCGTCGCCGCGCGGCTCGACATCGGCGCGCTGCGCCTGATTCTGGTCAATCCCCGACTGCGCGACCCGGCATCCCCCATGCCCGCCTATTACGACGTGTCGCTGACTCAGGCCGAACGCACCCCGGGGCTGCGCCAGCCGTGGCTTTCGGCGCAGGACATCGAGGACCTCGTGGCCTTTCTGGCCACGCTGGACCGCCCGGCGGCGCCGGCGGCCGGGCCGTCCGCGGCGCCATCCGGTTCGCGCGACACGGGAAATTGAACCCCATGCGGCGCCGGACGCCGGTGACGCGACGCCCGCGATCGGCTAGGGAGGCTGTCTGACCGCGCAGACTGGAGCCCGACAGCATGGCCGATTTCGGCATCATCACCGCATTCCTTGGGGGATTGCTGAGTTTTCTATCGCCCTGCGTGCTGCCCCTGGCGCCGCCCTATCTGGCCTTCATGGCCGGGACCACCATGGATCAGCTCACCGGCGAATCCGAGACCGAGGTCGATGACGGGCTGGCCCGGCGGGTGCTGATCTCCTCGCTGTTCTTCGTCGCCGGACTGGCGACGGTGTTCGTGGCGCTGGGGGCCACGGCCTCGCTGATCGGGCAGACGCTGGCGCAGTACAAATACGAATTCGGCATGGTCGCGGGCTTCGTCATCTACGCGCTCGGCCAGCATTTCATCGGCTTTCGCAAGTCTCTGGCGACGGCGGCGGCGATCCTCGCGGTCTCGCTGCTCTACGCGCTGGCCAACGGCGCGGTGGATTCGGCCGCGGTGCTGTTCGCGGACAACTGGCAATGGGTCGCGGCGCTGATCGCGCTGGCGACGGCGCTGCAGTTCAGCGGCCTCGACCACCTGCCCTTCCTGATGCAGGAGGCCCGGTTCAACGCCAGCGGCTCGGCCGGCAGCTTCGCCGGCGCCTATGTGATCGGACTGGCCTTCGCCTTCGGCTGGACGCCCTGCATCGGGCCGATCCTCGGTTCGATCCTGTTCCTCGCCGCCCAGACCGAGACCCTGAGCACCGGCGTCGCCATGCTGTTCGTCTATTCCCTGGGGCTGGGCACGCCCTTCGTGCTGGTGGCGCTGTTCGTGAAGCCGTTCATGCGCTGGATGCGCGGGTTCCGCCGCCACATGGGCACGGTGGAGCGGGTCATGGGCGGGCTGCTGGTGGTGGTGGGCGTGATGATGCTCACCGGCAATTTCTCCAACCTGTCCTTCTGGCTGCTCGACGCGTTCCCGATTCTGGGCTCCATTGGCTGAGCGCGCCGCCGGCCGCCATTGGCGGACGGGTCAAGCGTCCGGCGCGCGGCCCGCCGCCTCAAGCGCCGCCTGGCGGATGGCGCTCGCCAATCCCAGCCCGGGCGGACGCGCCGCGTCGATTTCCGCGGCGAGCGCGTTCAGCGCCATGCCGCGCGCCGCCGCCATGGCGCGCAAGGCCTCCCAGAACATCGGCTCCAGCGACACCGACGTGCGATGCCCGCGCAGCGTCAGGGACCGTTTCCGCGGCGGCGCATAACCGGGGCCTTCAGTCCGGCGAGCGGTCATGCGTCGCCCGCCTCCTCGCCGTCGCCTTCAATGCGATCGCCGGCTCCCGGGCTCAGGCGATGCCCGTCCAGCCTGGCCTTGTCCAACGCGGCGAGCTTGTCGGCGCCCGCCTTTTCGGCCTTGCGGCGCCCGAACCTCACGGCGTTCTCGTCGCCCCGGCGGCGCGCCGCGTCGCGCGCCTTGCGCTTGCGGGCCTGTCGCAGATTCGTGATGTCAGCCATTGTCGATCCCTCCAGATTCCTGGCGAAACGCGCCCGGCCGAGAACCGGGCGGCGCTGGGCGGGGCGGATGTCATCCATGGGGCCGACGCCGCGACCGCCTCACTTCGGCCCGAGCATGTCTTTGGGCCGCACCACCCGGTCAAAGGTCTCGGCATCCACGAAACCCAGCGCGACGGCCTCCTGTTTCAGCGTCGTGCCGTTCTTGTGCGCGGTCTTGGCCACCTTGGTGGCGTTGTCATAGCCGATCTCCGGGGCCAGCGCCGTCACCAGCATCAGGCTTTCCCACATCAGTTTCGAGATCCGCGCCTCGTCGGCCTCGATCCCGACCACGCATCTGTCGGTGAAACACGCCGCCGCGTCGCCGAGCAGCTGCATCGACTGCAGCAGGTTGTAGATCATCATCGGCTTGTAGACGTTGAGTTCGAAATGCCCCTGCGAACCGGCGAACCCGATGGCCGCGTCATTGCCCATCACATGGGCGCAAACCTGGGTCAGCGCCTCGACCTGCGTCGGATTGACCTTGCCGGGCATGATCGAGGATCCGGGTTCGTTCTCGGGCAGGATCAGTTCGCCCAGACCGCAGCGCGGGCCGGAGCCGAGCAGGCGGATGTCATTGGCGATCTTGAACAGGGACGCCGCGACGGTCTTCAGCGCGCCGGACATTTCCACCACCGCGTCATGGGCGGCCAGCGCCTCGAACTTGTTGGGGGCGGTGACGAAAGGCAGGCCGGTGATGCGGGCGATGTTCGCGGCCACCGCTTCGGCGAAGCCCACGCGGGTGTTGAGCCCGGTGCCCACGGCGGTGCCCCCCTGCGCCAGCGCGTAGATGTTGGGCAGCGCCCGCTCCGCCCGGGCGACGCCCTGGGCGACCTGAAAGGCGTAGCCGCCGAATTCCTGCCCCAGCGTCAGCGGCGTGGCGTCCTGGGTGTGGGTGCGGCCGATCTTGATGATGTCGGCGAAAGCCTCGGATTTCGCCGCCAGCGCCGCGTGCAGCTTCTTCAGCCCCGGCAGCAGCACGTCGCGCATCGTGGTCGCGGCGGCGATGTGCATGGCGGTGGGGAAAGTGTCGTTGGAGGATTGCGACCGGTTGCAGTGGTCGTTGGGGTGCACCGGGGTCTTGGACCCGATCTCGCCGCCGAGCATCTCGATGGCGCGGTTGGCGATCACCTCGTTGGCGTTCATGTTGGACTGGGTGCCGGACCCGGTCTGCCACACCACCAGCGGGAAATGATCGTCGAGCTTGCCGGCGATCACCTCGTCCGCCGCGGCGGCGATGGCCTCGCCGATCGTCGGATCGAGATCGCCCGCCGCCATGTTGGCCTCGGCCGCCGCCCGCTTGATCACCCCGAGCGCGCGCACCAGCGCCACCGGCTGCTTTTCCCAGCCGATCGGGAAATTCATCAGCGAGCGCTGGGTCTGCGCGCCCCAGTACCTGTCGGCGGGAACTTCGAGGGGACCGAAGCTGTCGGTCTCGGTCCGCGTGGCGGGGGCGGTCATGCGCTGTCCTCCATTGGCTGCCTGTGGGCGGGTTCTATCGCGAGCGGCGCGCCCGGCGCAATGGCCCGCCGGGGGTGCATCGGGGGCCGACCCGGGTTTCGCGGGGCTTGCGCCGCGACGGCGCCGCTGCAAGGATCGCCCGGGGGATGAACGCCCGAGGCCCGGCGGTCCGGGCCCGCGATCCGGGCCCCCGATCCTGGTTTGCGATCAGGCGGCCCCCCGCCGCAGGAAACCGATGGAGAGCCGCGAATGCGCGCAGCGACTGAATGCCGGATCAGGGGCGCGGGCCGCCTTCGCGCCGCGGCGATGATCGGCGCGCTGCTTGCCGGAACCGCCCCGCCGCAAGCCGCGGGCGCCGAACCGATCCCGGAACTCGATTGCGTGATCAACCCGTCCCAGACCGTGCGGCTGTCCACCGCCGAACCCGGGCTGATCGCGCGTGTGCTGGCGCATCGCGGCGACGCCGTGGAAAAGGGCGACGTGGTCGCCGAACTGGTGGCGGACGCCGAACGGACGGCGGTGGACCTCGCCCGCGCCCGCGCCGGCGACGAAACCGAGCTGGCCTCCGCGACCAGCCGCGCGGCGATGCTGTCGCGCCGTGTGGCGCGCAGCGAAAAGCTGCTGAAATCGCGCATCGTGGCGGAATCGGCGCTGGACGAACTGCGCACCGAACTGCTGGTCGCCGAGCAGGAGGCCGAGGCCGCGCGCGCCCGCCTGGCGCTGGCGGCGCTGGAACTGCGCCGCGCCGAACAGCTGCTGGCGCGGCGGCGCATCGTCGCGCCGGTGTCGGGGATCGTGGTGGAGCGGCTGCTGTCGGCCGGCGAGTATTTCAACGAGACCGACAGCGTCGCCACCATCGCCGTGCTCGACCCGCTGCACGTGGAGACCTTCGTGTCGGTGACGCTGTTCGGGCGCATGCGCGAAGGCGACATCGCCCTGGTGCGCCCCGAGGCGCCGGTCGGGGGCGCCTATCGCGCCCGGGTCGACGTGGTGGATCGGGTGCTCGACGCCGCCAGCGGCACCTTCGGCGTGCGCCTGCTGATCGAGAACCCGGATTTCTCCATTCCCGCCGGGGTGAACTGCCGGGTGCAGTTTCCCGACGCGGCGAACTGAGCCCCGCCAGGGATCCTGCGCCGCGGCGATGAACGCGGCGCGGGCGGCGGTCGCCCCCGGTTCGCACCCCTTGCGCGACAGTCTCGCCGCCGCGGCGCAGCCTTGGCGCGAAGGCCGCGACGCAGGGTCGCGCCGCGCCCGGCGCCGCCGCCAGGCTCCCCGGAAAAAAGTGACACTTCTCTTAATGAATCGTTTATTCTGGCGGGTAGGGAGCGGCCCGTCAGATCGTGTTTTACTTCCCGTCAGGCGTGCATTTTCGGCCCTCTCTGCGTGAATTTAGTTCTTGGGGGAGACGTTCATGATGGAGTCACTGGATAAATCCGAAGGTTCGCTTGCTTGGGAAACTGACCCGGAAATCGATTCAGCAGACGGCGAGGGGCCGGACGCGCCGACCGCACGCGCCGGGGGGGCGAAAAAATTAACCAACGATCCCCTTGCCGAAGATGAGAAACTGTCGCGGGTGGTTCATTTTGAAACGCTCGACGACCGGGTGCTGCTCTCCGCCGACCTGATCCCCATCGAAGGCGCCATCGACCTGCCCGGCGAACAGGACGCCTACGTCTTCACCCTGACCGAACCTCAGGACGTGGTGTTCGACTCGCTGACCGGCGATTCGCAGCTGCGCTGGTCGCTGGAAAGCGAATCCGGCGCTCTCGTGTCCGACCGCCGCCTGGATCGGAGCGACGCCGGCGCGGTCTCCGACCCGATCCTGTCGCTGGAGCCGGGCGAATACCGGCTGACCATCGACGGCATCGGCGACCACACCGCGGATTACGGCTTCCGGCTGCTCAATGTCAGCAACGCCGAGACCCTGGTCTTCGGCGAGGTCGCGACGCCCGATCTGGACCCGGCCAACCAGGCCAACATCTTCACCTTCGACGCCGAGGCCGGGGACGAACTGATCCTCGACCTGCTCGACCGCACCGGCGGGTCGCCCAATGTCACGCTGGTGGATCCGTTCAACCAGGTCGCGCATAATCAGTTTTTCGGCCAGTCGCTCGAAATCCCGGTGCTGGCGCATTCGGGGACCTACACGCTGATCGTCGATTCGAACGCTTTCGACGCCTCGGCCAGCGCGATCCGCTTCCGGCTCGATCGCATCCTCGACATATCCCGCGACATCGCGGTGGGGGAGATGGTCGCCGACCGGCTGGCGCTGCCGGGCCAGACGGTGCGGCTGAACTTCACCCTCGACGCCGATGCGACGATCTATTTCGACGCCCTGACCGACAGCGACCTGCGCTGGCGGCTGACCGGCCCCTATGGCGAGGAATCCAGCACCGCCCCCTTCAGAAGCGCCAATATCAGCGGCGCCGTGAAGCTGTTCGACCTGACGGCGGGCGATTACGCGGTCGAGGTGACCGGGACGGCGGGGCTGACCGGCGATTTCGCCTTTCGCCTGATCGACGCCGCCGACGCCGAGGCGCTGGCCCTCGGCGATGGCCTGGAGATCACGCTGGGCGATCGCGGCGCCGCGAACGCGCAGGCGCGCGCCGCCGAGGCGCCGCCGGTCGCGGGGCTTGGCGGCGGCGCGCGATCGCTGCGCGTCAGCGCCTCGATCCCGGGCGCCAGCGTCCCTGACGCCCCGGCGCTGAACCCGGAAACGCTGACGCTGGAGGCCTGGTTCAATCCCGACCGCAACCAGCGCTTCAACGCGCTGGCGATCGGCAAGACCTTTCCGGCCTCGCTGTTCGACGGCTACGGGCTGGTGATGCTGGGCGGCGGCGAGATCGGGTTCTTCGTCGGCAATTCGGCAGGTTTTCCGGTGCGCGCCACGCTGCCCACCGAACAGTGGAGCCACGTGGCCGGGACCTATGACGGCAGCGTCATGCGGCTTTACGTGAATGGCGAACTGGTCGCGCAGGGCGATCAGGCGGGGCCGTATGATCAGAGCGCGGCGCCGCTGGGCATCGGCGGCGACGGCCTGGGCGGCGGCAACGATTTCGCCGGGTTGATCGACGAGGCCCGGCTGTGGGACGGCGCCCGCAGCGCCGCCCAGATCGCCGCCGCCTACAACAAGACCGTGGCCCCCGACGCCGCCGGGTTGATCGGCTACTGGAAATTCGACGAATCCGCCGGGCCTCTCGCCGCCGATTCCGCCGGCGATCTGGACGCGACCGCCGCCGCGCCGCCGCTGGAAACCCGCATCCTGCGCTTTGCAGGGACCGCCGGGCAGCAGTTGTTCATCGATGGCGACAACCCGAATTCCGCCCGCTTCGCCATGCGGCTGCTGGACCCCACGGGCAGGCAGGTCCGCCTGGAAACCGGCGACATCGGCGCGGTGACGCTGGCGCTGGACGGCGATTACCTGCTGCTGATCGAAGGCTACGACGCAAGCCGCGCCGCCGCGGCCTTCACGGTGACGGCGCGGGCGGTCCCCCCGGCGGCGCGGGCGACGACGGTGGGCGCCAAGGTGGAAAGCGAAATCGCCTTCCCCGGCCAGGTCATCGACTACGCCTTTGACATGGACGCCGCCGGGCCGCTGCTGATCGACCCGATTTCGGGCAGCGCCGCCATCTGGGCGCTGATCGACGGCGACGGCGCGGTCATCGACAGCCGCCGCTTCGATCAGTCGGAGTATTCCCAGGGCTTTGGCGACTGGCTTGAGCTGCCGTATCTGGAGGCCGGCGCCTATGCGCTGCGCATCTCGGGAAGCGGCGATCAGACGGGGGGCTTCGCCTTCGCGCTGCGCAGTCCGGGCGCCGCCGCCGCCTACACGCTCGGCGCCGACATCGACGCAAGCATCGCGCCGGGCGAGACCATCCTGCGCCGCTTCACCGGCTCGGCGGGCGACCTGCTGACGCTCACCCGGCGCGAGGGCATGGACCCCATTGTTTCGATCGGGCTCGCCGACGCCGAGGGGCGGATGCTGCTGCGCCCCGGCACGACGCCGGACGCGCAGTTCCGCCTGACAGCGGACGGCGCCTATTACCTGATCATCGAATCGCCGTTGTTTCTGACCGATGCGCGCACCGTGGCGGCGAAAGTCGCCGTGGAGGCCGGCGACGCCCCTGCGCCGCGCGGAACCGCGACCTCGATCGGCAGCGAGATCAGCGGCTCGCTGGCCAGTTCCGGCGATGTCGACGTCTTCAATTTCACCATCGACGCGCCGGCCTATCTGCGGTTCGATTCGCTGCTCACGTCCAGCTTCGATTTCCGCGGCCGATTGCGGCTGATCAGCCCCAGCGGCGCGCAGATCGCCGAGGGCAGGTTCTTCGATCTCGACGGGTTCTTCCAGTCCAACGATCCGGGCGGCTACCGGCTGACCCAGATCGGGACCTATGAAATCGAGGTGACCAGCCAGGCGGGCGCAAGCACGCTGGACTACGCCGTGCGGCTCATGGATCTCGACGCCGCCGCCGCCGTGACGATGGACGAGACCATCACCGGCGCCCTGACCCCGGGGCGGGCCGCGGCGGCCTATGCGTTCGATGCGACCGCCGGCGACCGGTTCGCCATCGAGGTCAACGAGGCCGGGGTCAGCAACGTCTTCGGCGCCGAAGTCCTGCTGATCGACCCCAAGGGCAAGCTGCTGGTTTCACGCCATTATCTGCGCGACCTGGCGCCTGTGGATCTGAGCGTCTCGGGAACCTACACGCTGATCGTCAAGGGCTCGCGCAACAACAACGACAACCCGTTCGTCTATGATTTCACCCTGCGCGCGCCGGCGGTTCAGGAAACCGCGATCAGCCTCGACACCCTGGTCGAGGACAGGTTCTCGCTGGCGAAGGGCGAGAACCGCTTCACCTTCGACATCGCGACGCGGACCCGCGTGGCGTTCGACGCCACGATCTACGCCAACCAGCTCTACTGGTGGCTCGAAGGCCCGCAGGGCGAAATCGTCACCCAGCGCTGGCTGCCGAGCGACGGTCAGGATTTCGGCGCCGCCAACCCGGCGCTGACGCTTGAGCCGGGCAGCTACACGCTGCGGGTCAACGCCCTGAACTCCGGCGTCGCGGACGTGGATTTCGCCTTCCTGCTGCGCGATCTGGGCGAGGGAGCGGCGCTGGCGGCTGACGATACGATCACCAGCGCCATCGCGTCGCGCCAGACGCTGACCTTCCGCATGACCCTGACCGCCGGGCAGGCCTATCTGGTGACCGCGCCTCGGCCCGCGGGCGCCGTGTATGAACCCTATCTGCGGGTGATCGACGCCAACGGGCGCCAGATCGCAGCCGGCCTGGCCAGTGATTTCCCGCCCTTCACGCCGGTGATCGGCGGCGCGCACACGCTGCTGGTCGAACGGCGGATCTTCGACAACGGCGCCGAGGCGGAGATCACCGTCGGGCTGCAGACGGTGGGCGTGGACACGCCGGTGGCGGTGGCCGTGGGCGATCAGACCGACGTGGAGGTCGCCCGCCCCTATCAGATCAAGACCTTCGAATTCACGCTCGGGGCCGACACCGACCTGTATTTCGACGCGCTGACCGACAGTTCCCAGCTGGAATGGAAGATCACCGGACCCGCGGGCGATCTCGCCCCCTTCCGCTCCTTCCAGCGGTCCAGCGGGGCCAATCTGTCCTCCGGTCTCAGTTCGATCTTCGCCGCGCCGGCGGGGGATTACACCCTGACCGTGCGCGGCCTGAACGGCCGCTCGGCCACCGGGGCGGCGCGGTTCCAGATCATCGACGCCGCCGCCGTCGCGCAGCCGACAAGCTTCGACGGCGTGACCCGCGCCACGCTCGACGCCGCGACGCAGACCCGGATCTACAGCTTCGACGCCGCCAAGGGCGATGTGATCTATCACGAATTGCTGTCCTCCACGCCCAGCTACCTCGACAGTTTCCGGCTCATCGGACCCGACAACCGCACGGTGGCCGGCCCATCGTCGTATTTCCGGTCTCTGGGCCGGGTGACGCTGCCCCGCGCCGGGCGGTACTATCTGGTGACCGAGGCGCGGCCCGGGCTGACCGACCCCGGGGTTTCCGTCGATTTCGCCATGCATCGCCCCGGCGGCGCCACGCGCGGCATCACGCTGGAAGGCCCCAACGGCCCCACCGGGCTGCTCAGCCGCGACGGGCGGGCGGGCAAGGCGGTGGCCTTCGGCGGGCATGAATACCTCGCCGGGGCGGCGCCGCTCGACGTGACCTCGGCCACCGATCTCACCGTCGAGGCCTGGATCCGCCCCGACCGGCCGCCCGCCACCTGGCAGCCGCTGGTCAACCAATACGCCAGCGGCGCGCGGGCGTTCTCGATCTGGCTGCGCAGCAACGGCGCGCTGTTCGTCAGCGCGCGCACCGCCTCCGGGGAGCAGACCTTCACCACCGGCGCCGGGCTGATCCGGTTCGAACAATGGTCTCACATCGCCGTCGTCACGGACCGCGCGGCGGGCACGCTGAAGCTCTATGTCAACGGCGCCGAGTCCGCGGCCTTCGCCATCAACGTCGATGCCGGCGACTGGACCGCGGACGGGGCGTTCCTGATCGGCGAATACGAAGGCGCGCGCAGCGGCTCCAACGCCTATTACGAAGGCCTGATGGATGACGTGCGGGTCTGGAGCGCGGCGCGCAGCGCCGCCGAGATCGCCGCCGCCATGAACGGCCCGCTGACCGGCGCCGAGGCCGGGCTGGCGCATTACTACGCATTCGACGATGCCGAGAGCGCCGCGCAGCTGACCGACGGCGGGCCGGGGGGCGTCGGGCTCGACAAGAAACTGCTGATCCCCACCGACGGCAACGCCGTCGCCGGGCGTTTCGCCAGCCCCGGCGACACCGATGTCTACACCTTCACGCTGGACGCGGACAAACGGCTCTATATCGACAATCTGATCAATGATTCCAATGTGGAGCTGGTGATCTCCGGCCCCGCCGGCCTGTCGATCACCCGCCGCCTGCACGCCGCCGACGGCAATGATTTCGGCGGCGGCGATCCCAGCTTCTTCGCGCCCGCGGGGGATTACGCGGTCACCTTGCGCGATCTGGGCGATGACAGCCCGACCTACGCCTTCCGGGTGGTGGATCTTGGCGACGCCACGCCGATCACCGGCTTCGAGGAGGTGCAGACCGGGATCCTGGCGCCGGGCAACGCCTCGTCGATCTTCAGCTTCAACCTTGCGGCGGGCGAACGGATCTATGTCGACTGGCAATCCACCGGGCTGGCGTCGCATACCGGGCGGCTGCGGCTGCTGGGGCCCAGCGGCGCGCAGGTGACCAGCGGCGGCTTCGCGGACCTTGCGCTGACGGCGCTGACCGGCGGGCGCTACACGCTGATCGTCGCCAGCGACGACGACATCCGCGACGCCAGCCGCGCCTTTCGCTTCGCGATCAACAAGTTCGCCGCCGAACCGGCCCCCAGCCCGCTGGCCGACGCGGTGGCGGTCACCGGCCCGGCGCGGGTCGCGGACCGCAACGGCGACCCGGGCGCGCTCGGGCTGAGCGGGGCCGAGTATTTCGCGGTTCCCGACGCGCCGGAACTCGACCTGATCGGCGACGTCACCGTCGAGGCCTGGATCCGCCCCGATCCGCAGCACACCACCTGGTCGCCGCTGATCGCCAAGGACGCCGAAGGGCGCAATGGCGGCTACGCCATGTATATCAACCGCAACGGCTCCATCTGGTTCGGAACCAGCCGGGCCAACGGGTCGAACGTCTCCACCCAGACCGCCGCGAACGCGACCGCCGTGGGCGAATGGGCGCATGTGGCCGGGGTGATCGACCGCACCAGCAACGAGTTGCGCATCTATGTCAACGGCGCGCTGGTCGCCAGCGCCGGCAACGTCGCCCCGGGCGGGCCGCAGGACGGGTTGGCGCTCGACAGCGACCTGCGCATCGGCTGGAGCACCCGTTCCTCGACCAGCTACCAGTTCTATGAAGGCGCCTTCGACGACGTGCGGCTGTGGTCCACGGCGCGCACGCCCGAACAGCTGATCGCGGGCCAGGACGGGGTGGCCCCCGACGCCCCCGGGCTGGTGCTGGATCTGGGCTTTGACGAGGCCGCGGGCGACGCCGCGCGCGACGCCACCGCCAACGGGCTCGACGCCGCCTATGCGGGGCTGGCCGAGGACGCGCTGCGCGGACGGATATCCCGCCCCAGCCAACGCGACGTCTACGAGTTCACCCTGACCGAAGAAACGCTGATCCGCTTTGACGCGTTCAACGACAACGACCGGCTGACGGCGACGCTGACCGGGCCGCAGGGCGTGGTGCTGAGCCGGGTTCTCAGCCAGATCGACGCCGCCGGGCTCAACGCTCCGGTGCTGCGCGCGCCGGCCGGGGATTATGCGCTGACCGTCAGCGGCGTCGGCGACGCCACCGGCTGGTACAATCTGCGGCTTCTGGACTTCGCCGCCGCCACGCCGCTGTCGCTGGGCACGGCGGTTGAGGCCGAGCTGAACACCGGCAAGCGCACCCATCTCTACAAGTTCACCGCCGCCGCCGGGGACCGGGTGTTTCTCGACAGCATATCCTTCGATCGCGAGATCAGCTGGCAATTGGTGGATTCCGCCGGGCGCCAGATCTATCAGCGCGACAGCAATCCCGTGGACGTGGAAAACCTGCTGCTGCGCGCCGGCGGAACCTATTACCTGCTGGTCGAAGGCAACGTCGCCTCGGACAAGAACTCCGCCTATTCGCTCGCCGTCTATCCCATGTCCGTGGGTCAGAGCGCGCTGACGCTCGACGCAAAGGCCGTGGGGGCCATCGCCACGCCGGGCGAGATCGACGAATGGGCCTTCACGCTCGACACGCCGTCGCGGCTCGTGTTCGACAGCCTCACCAATGATTCGGGGTTGCACTGGTCGCTCACCGGGCCCGAGGGCGTGGTGTTCGCGGGCCGGCGCATGGATCAGGCTGACTCCAACAGCTTCACGCAGGTGTCGCCGTTCTCGGGGTTCTCGGGCAATTACGACCTGCTGCCGGCGGGCGACTACGTGCTGCGCATCGACGGCGCCGGGTCGACCACCGGCGGCTACGCCTTCAGGATGATCGACCTCGCCACCGGGCCGCGATCCGTCAGCTTCGATTCGCTGATCGGCGGGGCCATCGGCGAAGACGGCCGCGAGACCGACGCGATTTCCTTCACCGCCGCGGCGCGCGAAACCATCCGCATCACGCTGCAGCCGGAAAGCTCCACCGAACCCTACTGGCGCCTGATCGGCCCCGACGGGGTCGAGGTGTTCGGCGTGCGGCGCATGGCCAGCACCGGGCTGATCACCCTGCAGCAGCCGGGCGACTACGTGCTGCTGATCGAGGGACGCATCACTTCCAGCGCCGATCAAAGCTACCAGTTCACCATCGAGAAAGAGAGTTTTCCCGCCGCCGTGGGCGAGACCGGCCAGACCTTCTCCGGCGCCGGCATGCCTTATGTGCTGTCCAACGAGGGCGGCGACGCCGCGACGCTGGAGCCGGGCGGCCCCACGGGCGCGTTCCTGCGGCTGGCCTCGCGCGACAGCGACAACGCCGCCAACGGCGTGTTCTTCTCGCGGGTCACGTCCGGGCGGCTCGACACGCTCGACATCGGCTTTGATCTGCGCATGACCCCGAACCCGGCGCTGAGCGGGCGCGCCGAGGGGTTCGGCTTCGCGCTGCTGCCGTCGTCGCTCTACGGCGACGGCGGCGTGGCGCCGTTGCCCACGGTGGAGCCCAATCTCACCGGCGCGCTGGGGCTGGGCTTCGACATCAACCAGGATGGCGGCGATCCCAACGATTCGGCGGTGTCGCTGCACTGGAACGGCGCCCGGATCGCCGACGCCGCCGATCCGGGGCTTGACCTGGCGTCGGGGGATTTCTTCCGCACCCGGGTCAGCCTGGAACGGGTCGCGGGCGGCGCGCTCGTCACCGTCGGACTCACGCCCGATGGCGGGGCGGAAAAGATCCTGTTCGATCAGGTGTTCCTGCGCGCGCTCGATCTGGGCGACAGCCGCATCGCCTTCAGCGCCCAGACCGACAGCCGCACCGCGCATCACGATCTGGACAACGTGACCCTGGCCGCCGCGGCCGCCGCCGATCCGGCCCCGACGGTGACGTTCGACGACGAGATTTCGGGCAACATCGTCACCGGCGGCGGCGTCGACCGCTTTTCGATGACCGTCACGGAACGCACGCTCGTGGCCTTCGACGCGCTCACCAACAACAGCGACCTGCGCTGGAACATCGCGCGGCCCGGCGGGGTCAGCGCCGCCGTCTTCACCGGCACCCGGTCCTTCACCGCCTCGGACGCCAACAACAGCACCCCGTTCGTGCTGGAGCCCGGAACCTACGAACTGCGGATCTTCGGGCGCACCGACGCCTTCACCGGCTCCTACGCTTTCCGGCTGATCGACGTCTTCGCGGGCGAGGCGATCACGCTGGGCGACACGGTGACCGGCGACCTGACGCCGGGGCGGGTGTCGCGGGCCTACAGCTTCGACGCCACCGCCGGGCAGCCGCTGTATTTCGACTATCTGTCCACCACCGACGGCAACATGGACTGGTCGCTGTTCGCGCCCGACGGCAAGCGGCTGTTCGGGCCGGTCAATTTCAACGCCAACGATCCGGGCACGGTGGTCGCGCCCGTCGACGGCGCCTACGCGGTGCTGGTCGAGGGGCGGATCTCGCGCGCCAACGCCATCGATTTTTCCTTTCGCGTCGCCGACGCCACCGCCAAGACCGCGGCGCTGACCCTGGGCGACATCGTCAGCGGCGCGGTGGATCAGCCGGGGCAGGCCGCGATCTACGCGTTCACGCTCGACGACGACGCGCGGCTGCTGTTTGACAGCCTCACCAACCGCTCCGACCTGAACTGGTCGCTGAGCGGGCCGGCCGGCGTGGTGGACGGGCGGCGTTTCGATCTGTCGGATTCGACCCGGCGCAGCGACGCGGCGACGATCTTCGCCCCCGCCGGCGCCTACACGCTGAGCGTCGCCTTCGATCGCGGCGCCACCGGCGATTTCAGCTTCGCGCTGCTGGATCTGGCCGACGCGACCAGCTTCGCGCCGGGCGAGGCGGTGACCGGCGAACTGGCCGCGCCCTTCGCAACCCGCATCTACAGCATGCAGGGCAGCGCCGGGGACGAGGTGTTCTTCGACCTGCGTTCGGTCGCCGGGCGCTACCTCACGGCGAAGATCATCGACCCGTTCGGCGGACTGGTGGATCGCGACACCTACAACCGCGACCCGGGCGCCGCCACCCTGCCCTTCGACGGCGTCTACACCATCGTGCTCGAAGGCCAGTTCGACATCAGCGAACCGATCAGCTTCGACTTCGCCCTGAACCCGGTGGAGCGCACGCCCGCGGCGCTGACCCTGGGGGACACCGTGTCCCAGACCCTGTCGCCCTCGGGCGACGTGGATGTCTACGCCTTCACGCTCGACGCCGAAACCCGGATCTACGTGGACCTGCTGAGCCCCGGCGACGGCAACCTGTCCTGGGTGCTGAACGGCCCCGGCGGGCGCATCGACGGGCGCGGCTTTTCCAATTCGGATTCCTACAGCGCCAATTCGGCGCCGATGCATCTGCTGGCGGCGGGCGCGTATTCGCTGACCGTCAGCGCCGCCAACGATTTTTCCAGCGGCTACCAGCTGCGGGTCCTGGACGTGGCCGACGCTGTCGCGCTGACCCCCGGCACGCCGGTGGAAAGCACCCTGGCGCCGGGCAGCGAGACCGAAATCTACGCCTTTGACGCCGAGGTCGACGACCGGTTCTTCTTCGACGCCATCTCCAATGCCGGCAACACCGCCTACTGGCGGCTGATCGGGCCGCGCGGCCAGCAGATCTTCGCCAGTTTCTTCCAGGACGCCGAAGACGTGCGCATGCCCGAGACCGGGCGATACCTTCTCGTCGTCGCGGGCAACATCTTCAGCTTCGCCGGCAGTTCGGACTACCGCTTCAACCTGCTGGCGGCGATCGACCGGGCGCCGATCCGCATCAACACGCTTGAAATCCTGCCCGGACCCGACCTCGCCCTGTCGGGGCTGGGGGCGGCGGCCGCGGGCGGCGGGGCCATCCGGTCGGGCGACGAGATCACCGTATCCTGGACCCTGAGCAATTCCGGCGACGAGCCCATGACCACGCCGATCGTGGAGCGCGTGCAGATCCTCAACGCCGCGGGCGACGTGCTGGCCGACAAGCTGGTGGATTTCACGCCGGGCGGCGGCGGGCTGGCGGTCGGGGGCGCAACCGCGCGCGCGACCGTCATGCAGCTGCCCGAGGGCGCCGCGGGCGCCGGCGAACTGACCCTGCGCGTCGAAACCGACGCCGAGAACGCGGTGGACGAATTCGCGCCGCTGGGCAACGCCGAGGCCAACAACGTCGCCACCTTCGGCTTCGTCTCGGCGCTGGCGCTGGACCCGGATCTGCGGGTGCGCGACCTGACCGCCGATCCCGCCGCCGGCTGGGCCCCGGGGGATTCGGTGACGCTGGCCTGGGTGTCGGAAAACATCGGCGGCGAGGCCACGGACGGCGGCTGGACCGAACGCGTCACCGTGCGCAACGTCAACACCGGGCAGGTGGTGGTCACCCGCGACGTGGTGACGCCGGCCGCCAACGGGCTGGACGCGGGCGCGGAGGTCGCGCGTTCGGTGCAGATCACCTGGCCGGGCGGGCGCAGCGCCACCGGGCGCTTCGTGATCGAGGTGACCACGGATTTCCTCAGCGAGATCCGCGAGACCGCGGAGGGCCACGACGCCGAGGCCAACAACGCCGCGCCGATCACCGTGTATTCGGCCCCGGATCTGGTGGTCGAGACCCTCGCCGTCACCGGCGCGCTGCGCGCCGGCGGGACCGTCACCGTCACCTGGGACGTGGTCAACGCCGGCAACGCCGCCACCGCCCAGGACTGGAGCGACCGGCTGTTCATCCAGCGCGTCGACACCGGCGAGACGCTGGCCGACGAATCGATTTCCCATGACGGCGCGCCGCTGGCGCCGGGGGCGCGCCTGACCCGCAGCGTCAGCGTCGCCCTGCCCGAAGGGCTGCGCGGCGTCGGCGCCCTGCGCGCCATGCTGCGCGCCGATTTCGGCCCCTTCGGTCAGAACACGGTGATCGAGGCGGCCCCGGGGGTCAACGCCGAGGCCAACAACCTCGCGCAGGTGGACTTCATTTCGGAAGAAACGCCTTACGCCGATCTGCGCGTCACCGCCGTGACCGCGCCCGCCACCGCGCGCGGCGGCGAATCCCTGACCGTGGGCTGGACCGTGCGCAACGCCGGCGGGGCCGCGGCCTCGGGCGCCGGCTGGGTCGACCGGGTGATCGTGTCGCGCAACGCCATCTTCGGCGACGGCGACGACGTGGCGATCGGCGAACTTGCCCGCGACGCGGCGCTGGCGGCGGCTGACGAATACACCGCCAGCCTCGATCTGATCCTGCCCACCGGGCTCGAGGGCCCGAGCTTCATCTTCGTGCTCGCCGACGCGGACGCGGCGATCATCGAACCCGACACCCGCGGCGACAATGCGTCCGCGCCGAAATCCATCACGCTCAGCTCCCCGGCCGCGGATCTGGCGGTGCAGGCGGTGTTCGGCCCCGCCGAGCAGGTGACCAGCGGCGAAAAGATCACCGTCGCCTGGCGGGTGCGCAACGCCGGCGCCGACGCCGCCGTCGGCGGCTGGACCGACCGGGTGATCCTGTCGCTCGACGGCGTGGCGGACGCCGATGACGTGGTGCTGGCCGACCTGGCGCGGGCCGCGCCGCTGGACCCGGGCGCCGAATACAGCGCCGCCGTCGAGGTGACGCTGCCGCTGTCGCTGTCGGGCGAATACCGGCTGCTGGTGCTGGCGGACGCCGACGGCGCGGTCTTCGAACGCGGCGACACCGCCAACAATCTGGGCGAGGCCGGGGCGCTGGTGCGCATCGCCGCGGCCCCGGCGCCGGATCTGGCGGTCTCCGCCGTGACCGGCCCGACCGAGGGCCGCCCCGGACAGGGGGTCGAGGTCACCTACACCGTGACCAACACGGGCGTCGGCCCGGCCCGCGCGCCCTGGTCCGACCGCATCCTGCTCAAGCGCCCCGGCGGCGGGCAGGACGCGCTGGCGGTTCTGGACCGCAGCTTCGATCTGGCGGTGGGCGAAAGCTACACCGACACCGTGACCGTGGTCCTGCCCGACCGCGCAGACGGCGAATACGAATTCGTGGTGGTCAGCGACTGGCGCCACGAGGTCTATGAAGGCGGGCTGGAGGCCAACAACACCGCCAGCCCGACGGCGCCGCTGACCCTGCGCCACCCCAATCTGGTGACCGGCGCGGTGTCAGTCCCCGACGGCGCGCATGATTCCGGCGACGTGATCACCGTGGCCTGGAGCGTCGGCAATCAGGGCGCGGCGCCCACCGGCGGCGCCTGGCGCGATGAAATCTGGCTGTCGCGCGACGACGTGCTGGACGGCGACGACATCCTGCTGGGATCGCTGACGCGGGACGCGGATTTCGCGCTCGGCGTCGGCGAAAGCTACGACGCCGCGCTGGACGTGACACTGGGGCTGGGGCTGTCGGGCGCCTACCGGGTGCTGGTGTTCGCCGACGCGAGCGACATCGTCGAGGAACGCGGCGACGAGGGCGACAATGTCGCGGGCGACGCGCTGTCGGTGACCCTGTCGCCCTTCGCCGATCTCGCGGTCACCGCCGTGACCGCCCCAACCCGCACCATTGGCGATCCGGCGCGCGTGAACATCGGCTGGACGGTCGAAAACAGGGGCACCGGCGCCGGCTTCGCCGCCAGCTGGACCGACCGGCTGATCCTGTCGCGCAACGATGTGCTGGGCGACGCCGACGACGTGACGATCGGCGAATTCCGCCGCGACGGCGCGCTGGAGGCGGGGGCGAGCTACGAGCGCATCGAAAGCATCCTGCTGCCGCCGGCCTTCCTCGGCCGCTTCACGCTCCACGTGGTCACGGATTCCGACGACGAGGTGTTCGAGAACGGCTCGGAAACCGACAACGCCCTGAGCTTCGCCGAGGATTTCGACGTGATGCCGCTGCCGTTCTCGGATCTGGTGGTGGAGAGCCTCGCCGTGTCCCCCGGGGCGCAAAGCGGCGATCGGCTGGAGGTGACATGGACGGTGCGCAATCAGGGCATCGGGCTCACCAACAGCTTCGCCTGGACCGATCAGGTGTATCTGAGCCAGAACCCCGACGGCTCCGACGCGGTGCGGCTCGGCGTGTCCGAACATCTGGGCGCGCTGGACGTGGACGGGCGCTACACCACGACGCTGGACGTGACCCTGCCCGACGGCATTTCCGGCACGTGGTATGTCCGGGTCGACGTCCCCGGGGGCGACCGGATCATCTCCAACCCCTTCGAATTCGTGTTCTCGGACAACAATTCCACGGTCTCGGCCGGGTTCGAGGTGGCGCTGGCGCCGACCGCCAACCTCAAGGTCACCGACGTGATCGCGCCCGACACGGCGCAGGAAGGCGCCGTGGTCGACATCACCTGGACGGTGACCAACGCCGGCGCCGAGACGGCGCGCGAAACCTGGGTCGACCGGGTCTACATGCGCCGCGCCGGCGATTCCGGGCTGGGGGCGCTGATCGGGACCTACACCTATGCCGAGGGGCTCGACGCCGGGCGCAGCTACACGCGCACGGAACAGATCAAACTGCCGAGCAAGACCTCGGACCGGTTCGAATTCTTCGTGGTCACCGACCAGACCGACAAGGTCTACGAACAGGGCGGCGAGAACGACAACACCTCGACCGCCGACGCCTCGGTGCTGGTCAGCGTGCTGCCGCGCCCGGATCTGCAGGTGTCCGGGATCGTCGCGCCGGACGTGGTGGACGCCGGCGGCACGGCGTCGCTGGAATTCACCGTCATCAATCAGGGGCCGGTGGCCACCAACGTGCCAAGCTGGACCGACGCGGTGTATCTGTCGCTCGACGCCAAGGTGACGGCGGACGACATCCTTGTG
The DNA here is from genome assembly GCF_056449545.1 of Oceanicella sp. Classification (NCBI taxonomy): domain Bacteria; kingdom Pseudomonadati; phylum Pseudomonadota; class Alphaproteobacteria; order Rhodobacterales; family Paracoccaceae; genus Oceanicella; species Oceanicella sp. Next base: position 19,344 of record NZ_JBWOMN010000093.1, read on the forward strand.
GGGCGCTACGCCAACGGCGCGGCGCTGGACGCCGGCGAACAGTATCGCACCATCGCCGACAGCTTCAGCATCCCGATCCGCTATCGCGGCACGGTCTACCTGATCGCCGTGGCCGACGATCAGACCCGCGTCGACGAATGGCCCAATGACGACAACAACCGCCGCGTGCACGAACTGTTCGTCACCCCGGCGCCCTTCGCGGATCTGGTGGTGTCGGAGGTGGCCTCGCCGGCGCAGGCCTTCACCACCAACACCATCGAGGTGAAATACACGGTCACCAATCTGGGCGCCGGGGCCACCAACACCGGGGCCTGGACCGAACAGATCTGGCTGACGCTGGACAAGAACCGCCCGCATCCGGGCCAGGGCGACGTGCTGCTGAGGACCATCCAGTACACCGACGGCGTGCTGGCGCGCGAGGCCGGCTACGACCGCACGGTGACGGTGACGCTGCCCGACAACATCCCCTCGGGCGAATATTTCATCACCCCCTGGGTCGATCCCTATGACGTGGTGCTGGAGGACACGCTGGCGATCAACGTCAACCCCGACGATCCCAACGAGATCGACAACAACAACTACAAGGCCGGCGGCGGCGACGTGATCGGCCAGAAGCGGCTGGTGCAGATCGTCGCCAAGCCCGCCGAGCCGCCCCTGCCCGTCGACGTGCGCGTGGAGACGGTGAACGCCACCGCCACGGCGCGCGGCGGCGACGTGTTCGAGGTGAGCTGGGAGGTCAGGAGCGTCGGCGAGGGCCGGGCCGCGGGCATGGAGGACTGGGTCTGGCTGTCGGACAAGCCGGGCTTTGACGACCCGGACGCCAGGATGACCTTGCTGGGCCGCTTCCCGGCCAGCGAAACGCTGGAGACCGGCGAAAGCTACACGCGCAGCATCTCGGTGACCCTGAACCCGTCGGCCCATGGCCAATACGTGTTCGTGCAGTCGGATTTCAGGCTGGACGAGACTCCGAACAACAATATCGCCGTCGGCGCCACTGCGGTCACCGACCTGAAGGCGGATCTGCAGGTGGCCTCGGTCACGCCCTCGGCGGGCGCGACCTCGGGCGAGACGGTGACCGTCGACTACGTGGTGGAGAACCGCGGAACCGACGCCATGTGGTCGGGCACCCAGTTCTGGACCGACCAGATATGGATCACCAAGGATTCCGAATTCATCCTCGAACGCGCGGTGTTCATGGCCAGCGAGCGCGTGGCGCTCGACGAACCGCTGGCCGCCGGGGACAGCTACGCGCGCAGCGTCGACATCACCCTGCCGCCGGGGATCGAAGGCGACTGGCATGTCTACGTCATCACCAATGTCAGCCCCCGGGCGCGCAATCCGCTGGATCACAGCGCGCCCGACAGCGGCGACAACGACACGCTCACGGAAGACTACACGCTGCGCCACGCCTACGAACCCGAGGCCGGCAAGTTTCTGACCGCCGACATGCCGGTCATCTACGCCGAACCGAACCTGACCATCTCGGACATCACGCTGCCCGACAACCTGCAGGCCGGCGCCCGGGTGGAGGTGACATTCACCGTCACCAACAGCGGCAACCGCGCCACGCGCGAGGACCGCTGGACCGACCGGGTGTATCTGTCGCTCGACGGATCGCTGGACCGGCAGGATTACGAATTGCCGCTGCCGGGCGTGAGCGGGCTGTTCGCCGCCAACATCCATTCCGGCGTGCTGGAGGCGGGCGAAAGCTACACCGCCACGGTGACGCTGGATCTGCCTTTCGATGTCGAGGGCGACTACAGCGTGCTGGTGGGCGCCGACAGCACCATCCGCCAGACCTTCCAGCGCCAGAGCAGCATTTCCCCCCGCCTGCCGGGGCTCGGCAATCCGCCGCGCGCCGATGGCGAGACCGGGGCATTCGATTCCACCGGGCTGGTGCGCGAATTCGCCGGCGAGGGCGACAACATCGCCGCGCGCGCCGTGACCATCGCCGCCTTCGACGGGCCCGACCTGCAGGTGACCGCGGTCGCGGCGCCCGAACGCGCCACCCGCGGCCAGCCCTTCGACCTGTCATGGACCGTGACCAACAAGGGCCAGGCGGTGTTCGCGAACCAGACCAGATGGACCGATCTGGTCTATCTGTCGCGCGATCCGTTTCTTGACCCCCGCGCCGATCTCTATCTCGGGTCGGTCGAACATGTCGGGGCGCTCGGGGCCGGGGAAAGCTACACGGTGGACAAGGCCTTCACCATGCCCGCCAATCTGGCGACCGAGGCGTGGTATGTGTTCGTGATCACCGACCCGACCCAGACCAGCGTCAGCGGCAAGGTCTACGAGGGCGGGCGCGAACGCAACAACAACCGCGCCGCCGACCTGCCGGTGATCGTGGAGCTGCCGCCGCCCACGGATCTGGAGGTGACCGCCGTCACCGTGCCCGCCAACGCCAAGGCGGGCGAGCCGATCTCCGTCACCTGGACGGTGACCAACACCTCCGACGAACCGGCCAAAGGCACGTGGTCCGACGCGGCGTTCCTCAGCACGGACGCCACCTGGGACATCGGCGACCGGCCGCTGGGCCGGATGCAGTTCACCGGCACGCTGCTGCCGGGCGAAAGCTATTCCCAGACCCTGACCGTCACCATGCCCGGCGTCGCCGGCGGCGATTACCGGATCATCATCCGCGCCGACATCTTCAATCAGGTGCATGAGGGCGATCAGGAGGCCAACAACCGCACCGCCTCGCCCGACGCGATCAGCCTCGCCGTCGATCCGATCTTCCTCAACACCCCGCTGACCACGCGGCTCGACCCCGGGCAGGAACGGCTGTTCCGCATCGAGGTGCCCCAGGACCAGACGCTGCGCGTCACCCTGTCGTCCAGCAGCGACGCGGCGGTCAACGAGATCTTCATCCGCCACGACGCGGCCCCGACCTCGGCGCAGTTCGACGCCACCTATGAAGGCATCGTGTCCAGCGACCTCACCGCCATCGTGCCCTCGACCGAGCCGGGGGTGTATTACATCCTCGCGCGCGGATTCTCGGGCGCCGCCGAGGGCTCCGACGTGACCCTGCTGGCGGAATTGCTGCCGCTGGTGATCACCGACGTGAAAACCGACACGGGCGGCGATTCCAAATGGGTCACCACCCGCATCACCGGGGCGCAGTTCAGCGAAAACGCCGTGGTGAAGCTGATCCGCCCCGGCATCGCCGAATACGAACCGGCGCAGTGGAAGGTGGTGAACTCGACCGAAATCATCGCCGCCTTCGACCTCTCCGACGCGCCGCACGGGCTGTATGACGTGGCGGTGATCAACCCGTCGGGCGACATCGCCTCGGCGCCGTATCGCTTTCTGGTGGAACGGACCATCGAAGGCGACGTCACCATCGGCATCGGCGGACCGCGCGCCATCCTCGCCGGGGACACCGAGACGTTTTCGATCGCGCTGCAGAACACCGGCAACATCGACGCGCCCTACACCTTCTTCCAGGTCGGGGCGCCGCAGCTCAACATCAACCCGCGGGTCTACGGCCTGCCCTATCTGGAGGTCGCCTCCAACGTCAACGGCACGCCCGAAGGCGCGGCGGGAACCGACAATGAAAACGTGCCGTTCTTCGACCTCGACGGGGTCACCAACACCAACGGCCAGCTGCTGAGCGAAGGGTTCCTTTACGACCAGCCCGCCGACGGCTTCGCCGGGTCCAGCTTCAACGTGTCCACCTATCCCGGCCTGCGCGAACTGCACGAACAGGCCTTCGCGGCGTTCAAGGACCGCATGGCGAACTATTTCCCCGATCTGGCGGAAGAATTCCTCACCGACGGGCCGGAGGGGCTGGAAGGCTTCTTTGACGCGGTGCAGGAAAAGGCGGCGGATATCGACCCGCGTCTGGGCCAGGCGCTGGCCGGGCTCGACCTGTTCGAGATGTATCAGGAGAACACCGCCGTTCCCGACAAATGCGCGCAGCTGTTCATCCCGTTCCGCTTCCACCTGTTCGCCACCGCCACCACCATGAGCCGCGAGGAATACGTCGCGTTCCAGACCGAGCGGGCGCTGGACCTGCGCCAGGCGATCCTGAACGCCCCGGCGGGCGAGGTGAACGCATCGCTGCTGGCGCTGGCGGGCGATTCCGGCGACTGGACGAACCTGTATCTGGCGGCGCTCGAAGACGCCGGGCTGCTGCGCCCGGACGGGGTCGAGCCGCCGATCCGCGAACGCCAGGAAATCATCAGCCTGATGGCCACCATCGCCTCGGGCGTGCTGTTCGGCCCGGCGGGGGCGGAGGTGCGCGGCGACGCCGACATTCTCGGCTTTTTCGAACAGCTGCGCACGCTTTACGGCCATGACCTCAACCGGCTGGCGGAGATCGAATTCTGGGAAGAGCGCGGCAGCATCGAATGCGGCTTCGGCGAAATCCCGGTGCCCGCGCTGCCGGATTTCGAAGACTACGATCTGGGGCTGGACAACCAGACCCATTTCGAGGCCTTCCGCATCTTCGTGCCCTGGATCGCCTTCGAGGAGCGCGGCGCCGGGCTGCCCGCCGATTTCCAGATCAACGGCCCGCCCCCGGTGGGCGGCGAGGGGTTCTCGGCGCTGGATTTCAGCGAATTCCTCGAACGCGAGGGCGCCACCGGCGCCACCGCCTCGATCACCGGACCGCAGACCGTCGACACCAATGGCTGGCTGCCCGCCGGGCAGGCCCTGCCCTACGCGGTGAATTTCGTCAACGACCCGTCCTCGTCATCCTTCGTCAACGAAATCCGCGTGGTCGCCACGCTGGACGAGGACGTGGACGCCAACAGCTTCCAGCTCGGCGACATCAAGATCGGCGAATTCACCATCGACGTGCCCGACGGGCGCTGGATGTTCCAGCAGGATTTCGATTTCGTCGATCAGCGCGGCTTCATCCTGCGCGTCAGCGCCGGCGTCGACCTGTTTCAGGACCCCAAGGCGGCGAGCTGGCTGCTGCAGGCCATCGACCCGCTGACCGGCGAACTGATGCAGGATCCCTCCAAGGGCCTGCTGGCCCCCAACGACGCCTTCGGCAACGGCGCCGGCTTCGTCAGCTGGACCGTGAAGCCCGCCGCGGACATCGAGACCGGGCGCGAGATTTCCGCCTCGGCGCGGGTGATCTTCGACACCCAGGCCCCGGCGGACACGGCGGTGCTGTCGCAGATGGCGGACGGGCGCGCGCCGGTCACCAGCCTGAGCGCGACGCGCATCGGCGCGACCCGAAATTTCGTGATCAACTGGGAGGCGAGCGACGATTTCTTCGGCTCCGGCGTCAAGCACGTGACGCTCTACGTTGCCCAGGACGGCGGCGATTTCAAGATCTGGCAACGCCGACTGACCGAATCCTCGGGCGAACTGGTCTATGAAGGCGAGGCCGGAAAAACCTATGAATTCCTGGCGCTTGCCACCGACAACGCCGGCAATCAGGAACAGCCGGAGGCCGGGGTCAACGCGGTTTCGGACGGCTCGGAGGTCAATCTCGGGGGGACGCCCGCCGTCGCCGGCACCACGCCGCCGAATTTCGGCATCCCGCCGGAACCCACGCCCGTTCCCTCGACCAACCCGCTGTTCACCGCGGCCGAGGACGGCATCCCCTCGGCGCTGGTCCACATCAACCCGGCGGCCTTCGGCGAGACCCTCGCCCCCTTCGCGGCGCGCGCCTTCGCGGTGGGGATCCCGGCGAGTTTCTCGGGCATTGCGCCCATGGCGATCGCCGAAACCCCGGACGGCGATTTCCTGATTTCCGGCGGCGCCAATCGCGGCAGCATCTTCCGCGTCGATGCGCTGGGCGGCCCGGTGGGCGATCCGCTGATCACGCTCGATTTCCCGGTGTTCAACCTGCTGTTCGACCATGACGGGCGGCTCTGGGCGACCACCGGCGGCGACAAGCTGCTGGAACTGGACCCGGCCACCGGCGGCATCCTCGCCGAGCACGGCGTCGGGGTGTCCATGGGGCTCGCGGTCGATCCGGTGTCGGGCGATCTTTACGTGGGCACAAGCCAGGGCGTGGAGATCTTCGACCGCGCCGCCGGCGAATTCAAGAAATTCAGCCGCGACCAGAACCTGCGCGTGGGCTCGCTGGCCTTCGCCGGGGACGGCACGCTCTGGGGCGTCACCTGGCCGGACCGCGAACAGGTCGTCAGCTTCAACGACCGCGGCCGCGCCGAATTGCAGCTGAAATTCGACGCGCCGGTGGACAGCCTGGCCTTCGGGCAGGCCGGCACCGATCTGGAGGATCTGCTGTTCGTCACCCACACGCGCGGGCTGGCCGACGCGGCCGGGGCGGCGATCTCGGGATCGACCCTGACCATGGTCGACGTCGCCACCCTGCGCCGCGTCGAAGTGGCCCGCAAGGGCGAACGCGGCGACGTCGTCATCACCACCTCGGACGGCCGGATCATGGTCAGCCAGTCGAGCCAGGTGGACGTGCTGAGCCCGATCTTCGCGCCCTCGGTCGTGGCCACCAATCCGCCCGATCAGGGGGTCGCGGCGCTGCCCATGCCGTTCCTGCGGGTGACCTTCGACATCGACATGCTGGCCGGCGACGCCAACGCCTCGGGCTCGGTGCTGAACCCCGACAACTACGCGCTGACCGGCGCCGACGGCGACGCGATCGAGGTCAAGGGCGTGGTCTACGACGCCCAATCCCGCACCGCGATCCTGACCTTCGGGGCGCTCAATCCCGACGAATACACGCTGGTGGTGTCGGATCGGGTGTCCTCGGCGTTCGGGCAGACGCTGCTCGACGACTATCGGACCAGCTTCACCGCCGTCACCGACCTGTCAGCGGTGCTGCGCGTGACCTTCGCCAACACCCGCTTCGATCGCGCCGCCGGCGCGGTGTCCTATGACGTGGAGATCACCAATGCCGGCAACCGCCCGGTGGCGCTGCCGGTGGTGCTGGCGCTGGACCCGCAGGACGGCTACGAGGGCCTGCCGCTGGGCGTCGTCGCGCCAGGCGCCGACGGGCGCTGGCTGATCGACCTTTCGGACGCGCTGCCGCCGGGCGGGCGGCTGGAGGCCGGAGAGACCGCCGCCGGGCGCACCGTGTCCATCGTCACCCGCAACCGCGCGCCGGTGGCCTTCGACGTGGATCTGCTGGGCAGCGCCCCGGACAACACCGCGCCGGAGATCACCTCGACCCCGCCCGAGACCGCCGAGATCGGCCAGCCCTTCGCCTACACGGTCGAGACCAGCGACGCCGAGGGCGACGCCATCGCCTTCCACCTGCTCGGCGGCCCGGCGGGCATGACCGTCGACGCGCTCACCGGCGCGATCGCCTGGACCCCCGGCGCCGAGACGCCGGAAACCGTCGAGGTCTCGGTCATGGCCTTTGACAGCCTCGGCGCGGCGGTGATCCAGGGTTTCGCGCTCAGCGTCGAGGGCGGCAACCGGGCGCCGGAATTCCTCGCCTCCTCCACGCGGCTGCTGCTGGTCGAGGGCCAGCCCTTCGAGATCGCCATCGCGGTCAGCGACCCGGATCTGGACGACATCACCGTATTCGCCGACGGGCTGCCGCGCGGCGCCAGCTTCGATTCGCAGACCCGCAAGCTCAGCTGGACCCCGGATTACGACAGCGCCGGGACCTATCCGAACGTGCGCATCATCGCCACCGACGGCACGGCGGAGGCGATCCTGAACCTGCCGATCACCGTGGCCCCGCATGCGCGCCCGCTGGACCTGATCGCGCCGGCGGCGCGCACCCTGGCCGAGGGCGACCGCATGGTGCTGCGCCTGACCGCCAACGCCGACGAGGGCGCGCCGCTGCAATTCACCGCGCTGCGCGGCGCCCTGCCCTACGGGGCCAATCTCGACCCGGACACCGGGGTGTTCACCTGGTCGCCGGACTTCGCCTCGGCCGGCGAATACGACATCGAATTCGCGGTCAGCGACGGCGAACAGGCGGACACCGTCACCACCCGCATCACCGTGCTGCCCGCCAACGGCGCGCCGGAATTCGAACCGCTGGACGGCTGGCGGATCTTCGAGGGCCAGCTGCTGAACGTCCGGGCCTTCGCCTTCGACCCGGACAACCCGTTCTACGTGGCCCCGGAACGCTACGCCAACGGCGACCTGGCGCCCTTCGCGCTGAGCGACCCCACCGTCACGGTCAAGGTGATCGGCGACCTGCCCGACGGCGCGACCTTCGACGCCGACACCTGGGAAATCCGCTGGCGCCCGGGCGCCGATCAGGCCGGGGTCCACGCCATCACCCTTGAGGCCACCGACGACGGCGGCGGGGTCGGCGACCCGCTGAGCGCCCGCACCACCTTTGAGATCGAGGTGCTGGACCTCAACATCACCCCGAGCCTCGCGCCGCTGGACCCGGTCTCCGTCGCCAAGGGCGAGGTGCGCGAGATCTCCATCGCCGCCACCGATCCCGAGGGCGGCGCGCTGACCATCCTGGGCGAGAGCGAGAGCCCCGGCTTCCCGCTGCCCGATTTCATCACCCTGACCGATCACGGCGACGGCGCCGCGACCCTGCGCATCGCGCCGGGGGCCGGGGATCGCGGCGATCACCCGATCCGCATCATCGCGCGCGACGACGGCAACGGCGACCCGGACGCCATCGGCGAGACCGAATTCGTGTTCGTGGTCACCGCCACTTCGGACAACGAGGCCCCCGAGATCGGCTTCATCGGCGACGTGGTGGCGATCCCCGGGCAGGCGATGCGCCTGGTGATCCCGGTCACCGATCTTGACGGCGACACGCTCGGCTACAGCGTCGCGGGCCTGCCCGCCGGCGCGGTCATCGCGCCGGATCCGGCGATCTACGGGCTGGCGGCGCTGACCTGGACGCCCACGGCCGGCGACATCGGAACCTACGCGGCCGTGGTCACCGCCACCGACGCCGGCGGCGGCGGCGCGGCGGCGCCGGCCTCGGCGACGCTGGGCTTCAACGTCATCGTGCGCGCCGCCAACGCGGCCCCGCTGCTGGCCCCGCCCGACCCGCTTCTGGCCGTCGAGGGGCAGGAATTCGCCTTCACGCCAGCGGCCTTTGACGGCGACGGCGACGCGCTCACCTTCAGTTCGAGCGACCTGCCCCCGGGCGCCTCGCTGAACCGCGCCACCGGCGAGATCCGCTGGACGCCGGGGCTCAACCAGGCCGGGGTCTACAGTTTCGAGATCAGCGCCAGCGACGGCGCGGCGGTGGACGTGCAGACCGTGCAGATCACGGTCGAGAACCAGAACCAGGCGCCGGAATTCGTCACCGTCGCCACCCAGCTGGCGCGGGAGGGTCAGGAGATCCGCTTCGCCATCGCCGCCGGCGACGCCGACGGCGACACGCCGGCCCTGGCGGTGATCGGCGACCTGCCGCGCGGCGCGGCGTTCAACGAACTGACCGGGCAGTTTTCCTGGTTCCCCTCCTTCGATCAGGCGGGCGAGCACGAAATCGCGCTCTCGGCCACCGATCCCAGCGGCGCCCGCGCCGAGGTGCGCTTCATCATCGACGTCGCCAACGTCAACCGGCCGCCGGTGCTGGCGGCCTCGGACCGGGCGGTGCTGATCGGCGAGCCGACGCGCTTCAGCGTCGCCGCCACGGATCCGGATTCCGGCGACACGCTGAGCTTCGCCGCCATCGGCCTGCCCGACGGCGCCACGCTGGACGCCGCCACCGGCGAGGTGGCCTGGACCCCGACCGCCGGCCAGCAGGGCGACCACGTGGTCACCTTCATCGCCTCGGACGGCCAGGCCACGGACCGCCAGACCATCGTGCTGCGCGCCGATCTCAGCGCCCAGCCGCCGGCGGTGCGCATCGTGCTCACCCCCGGCTTCGCGGCGCTGCCGGGCCAGCAGGTTCTGATCAACCCCATCGCCGTCAGCCTCGCGGACATCGAAAGCGTCACCCTGTTCGTCAACGGCGCCGAAGCGGCGCTGGACGAGGAGGGCCGCGCCCGCGTCACCGTCGAGGCCCCCGGCAAGCTGACGGTGCGCGCGGTGGCGCTGGACGCCGACGGGCTGCGCGGCGAGGCCGAGACCGTCATCAAGGTGCGCGATCCCGCCGACAGCGCCCCCCCGGCGCTGACCCTGACCGGTCTGCTGGCGCGCGACGACGTGGCCGCGGCGCGCGAAGTGCTGATCACAGTCGCCGATGTCAATCTCGATGACTGGAAGCTGGAGATCCTGCGCCGCGACGGCGCCGGCGACCCGATCCCGCTGGCCAGCGGCGGCGAGACCGTGGACCAGCTGGCGGTGACCCTGGACCCGGGCGCGCTGGCCAACGGGTTCTACACGCTGCGCCTGACCGCGGCGGACATCGGCGGGCGCGTGGCGGTCGGGACCGTCGATTTCGCGGTGGATTCGGCCGTGAAAACCGGGCGCCACGCCCGCGAAATCGCCGATCTGTCGGTGATGCTGGGCGGCGAGGCCTTCGCGCTCACCCGCATCTATGACAGTTTCGGCGGCGACGCCTCCGGGCGCGGCAAGCTGGCCTCGGGCTGGTCCTTCGCCGGGCTCGACATGGACATGGAAAGCGACGCGCCGAAAACCGGGCGCGAGGCGCTCGGGGTGTTTTCGCCCTATCGCATCGGGCAGCGGGTGTTCCTCACCCTGCCCACCGGGGACCGCGTGGGCTTCAGCTTCACGCCGCAAAGCGAGATCATTCGCGGCAAGACCTTCTGGACCCCGTCCTGGACCGCCGACGGCGGCCATGGCTGGTCGCTCGGATCGGCGCCTGCGGTGCTGACGCGGGCCGGATCGGCGTTCTTCGCCGCGGCCGACGGCTTTCCCTACAACCCCGAACAGACCGGCGACGCGGCGAAGGGCTTCACGCTCACCGGGCCCGACGGCGCGCGCTACGATTTCGAAACCAGCCGCGGCGTCAATCGCATCGTCACCGCCGGCGGGCGCAAGCTGTTCGTCTCCGATGACGGGATCACCGCCGAAAACGGCGAACGCATCGCCTTCCTGAAGAACCCTGCGGGGTTCATCGACCGGGTGAGCGCGCCCGACGGCGAGACCCTGGTCTACGCCTATGACGAGGCCGACCGGCTGGTCGCGGTGCGTTCGCTCAATGACGGATCCGGCCAGCGCTACGGCTATGCCGACGGGCGGCTGGTCACCGCGGTGACCATCGGCGGCGCCGGCGAGCGGGTGGATTATCCCGACGGCGCCGCGCCGGCGGCGTCGCCCATCGCCGAGGATCTGGGCGGGCTCGGCGATTTCACCGGGCGCGCGGTGGCCGGCGATCTCGGGGGCGGGGGCGACCTGTCCTACGCCTTCGCCATCCGCAAGAGCGAAATCGCCTCGGCGGCGGGCGGCGCGGTGCTGCTGCGGGTCGAAATCGACGGCGCCGGCCTGACCGGGGTCGCGCTGGCGGGCATCGCGCCGAGTTCGGTGGAACGCCGCGGCGACGTCACCGTGGCGCTGTTCGCCATCCGGAACAGCGGCCTGCACCGCATCACCCTCGACGGCGCCGGGGCGGTGACGCTGCGGCTGTCGGCGGCCGGCGATCTCGATCTTGACGGCGACGTGGACGGCGACGACAGCACCGCGCTGTTCGCCGGCGCGGCGGGCGCCGACATCGACGGCGACGGGGCCGAGGGCTTTGCCGACCGGCTGGCGCTCAACGTCAATCTGGGGCTGACGAGGAACGCCGGGCCGGAGATCGACGCGGCGGCGCTGGACGCGCTCACCCATGTGGATCTGCCCATCGAGATCGACCTGAACGCCATCACCGCCGATCCCGACGGCGACCCGCTGTTCTACCGGGTGATCAATGAGGTCAACGGGACCGCGCGGCTGTCCTCGACGCCCGGCGGGCTGATCTTCACCCCCGATGCGGGCTTCACCGGCGAGGCGCGCGTCACCATCGTCGCCGATGACGGCTTCAACGCCTCGGCCGAAACCGAACTGGTCGTCACCGTGTCGGCGGCCAGGCTGGTGGCGATGCGGTTTTCGGAAACCGAGATCCGCACCCCGGGCGCGGGCGTGGTCAAGGTGGTGACGCTGCGGGGCGATTTCGCCGATCAGCAGGATGTGGAACTGCCCCTCGACTACGCCAGCGTCTCGGTGCTGGATCCCGACATCGCGCAGGTGTCCTCGCGCGGCGTGCTGACCACGCTGGCCAACGGGCACACGGTGCTGAGCGCGGCGCGCGACGGCATCAACGCGGCGACGCTGGTCGGGGTCGGCACGACCACCAGGCTCGACGATCTGCTGACCATTCTGAGCGGCATCGACGCCTACCCGGACGCGGTCACCATCCTGCCCGCCGGCGGCCAGCGCCAGATCGTCACCCGCATCGGCGCGGAGCGCGAGATCTATGTCGGCAAGGCCGATCAGGGCACGCTGTATTTCGTCGGCAACGAACGCATCGCCACCGTGGACGAAAACGGCTTGATCACCGCGGTCGGCGCCGGCGTCACCACCGTCACCGTCATCCACGCCTACGCGCAGGAAACCATCCTGGTGCAGGTCGAGGCCCCGGTGCAGGCGGTCGCGGCGACGATCGACGCGGGCGGCGGCATCCTGCAGGTTCCCGGCGGGGTCGAGATCGCCTTCGGACCGGACCAGATCAAGGGCAATGCGCTGATCGCCGCCGAGGCGATGCCCGAGGCCGACCTCGCCGTGCCGCCGCCGCCGGATTTCGAATACGGCGCGGCCTTCGCCTATGATTTCGGCGACGCCGAGATCGACGGGCCGATCCAGCTGGCGGCCAGGCTGGCGCCCTCGGTGGCGGTTCCGGGCGACCAGGTGTTCTTCTTCCGCGAGATCACCCTGCCGATCGGGCCGGGCGGCGCCAACCAGACCTACTGGTCGGTGATCGACAGCGGCAAGGTGGATTCCAACGGCGTGGCGCGCACCGCCTCGCCGCCCTATCCGGGGCTGGACGCGGGCAAGGGCGAATTCAAGAACAAGGGCAACATCCTGGTGGCCCGCGCCAGCAAGCCGGTCGGCGTGCTCTACATGAATCTCGGGGTCACGGCGGCGATCGGCGCGGTGGCGCTGGTCGCCGGGTTCGCGGTGGGCGGCCTTGCCGGCGTCGCCGTGGGGCTGGGCGTCGCGGCGCTGGCCTTCGCGATTCCGGTGATCTCCAACCAGTTGGACATGAGCATCTATCGTCAATACGAGAAGGAAGGCGCGTATGACGAGGTGACCTACACCTATGACGCCGCAAATCCCGGCGCCGCCATAGATCAGATCGACGTGGAACTGCCGCCGCCCTCGATCGAGATGCAGCAGTCGCACGCGCCCGAGATCACCAATGTGCCGGCGCCGGTTCTCGACGCCGACGGCAATGCGAAGATAACCATCTTCGGGCGCAAGATCTTCAACGCCGAAGGATCGGCAAAAGATCTGCGCGTGGCGTTCAAGGTCTTCGACAAGTCCTACTACGTCTATCCGCCGGCCTTCACCGACAAGAACGGCGACGACGAGCTCGGCGATTTCACCATCACCGCGCCGCGGGATTTCCTGCTTGGCGCGGCCGAGATCCGGCTGGAGCGCGCGCGGGTCGCGTTCAACGTGGACGGCGTCACGCCCTGGGAGGACAACGTCACCTTCGTCAGCAGCCAGAGCTTCAAGATCGCCAACAAGGGCGGATTCGGCTTCGTGGGCACCTTCGTTCCCGGCGGCGGACAACCGGCGGTGGACGTGTTCGACGCCTCGCGCATCGGCGAGATGGAGGGCGGCGAGCAGGCCCCGGACCGGCTGCTCAAGCAGATCGTGCTGCCCGCCGGCGTGTCCTCGGTGCGCGACATCGTCACCGCCAAGGACCTGTCGGCCATCTACGTGTCCACCGGCGACGGCGTGCACGTGATCGACGGGCTGTCATTGCAGCTGGTGGACGTGCAGGCGGGCGACGGCGAGGATTTCACCATCGACATGCCCGGCGGCGGCGGCTTCAGCGACCTGGCGCTGGATCCTGCGGGCAGGTTCCTCTACGTCGCGGGGCGCGGCAAGATCCATGTGATCGACCTCGACCCGTCATCGGACAGCTATCACCAGGTGGTGGATTCGATCGCCGTGGACGCGCCCTATAACGGGCTGATCTACGAGATCGAGCTGAACGCCGACGGCACCCGCCTGTTCGTGGCGATACCGGGAACCTCGGGCGCCAATGGCGGGTTCCTTGGCGGCATCTGGCGCAACAGCGGCACGATCGCCATCATCAACGTCGATTCTGGCGATCAGCCCAAGCTGCCCACCGATCCGAATCCGAAGAAATGGCGCGACGTGCTGCAATACGTGGAGGTTCCGCGCGGACCGCGGGCGATCATCTCCACCCTGCGCTCGGACACCATGCTGTTCACCTCGATCGGCGACACCCGCAACGGGCTGCGCCGCATCAAGATCGTCAACAACGATCCGCTCGCCTTCAACGCCAAGAAGGAGGAGACCGCGCCGCTGCACGTCAACAAGGGCGACCTCTCGGTCACGCCGGTGGCGTCGTTCCTGAATTTCTTCAGCTACATCAAGGCCTCGTTCCAGAAATACGATCTCGACATCTCCGCGCCGGCCGGGATCGCCATCACCCCGGACGGCAAATACGGCTTCGTGGCCGACTGGTACCTGTCGCGCTTCCTGCGCTTCAGCGACGCCATGTACGCCAACGCCATCGAGGACCTGTTCGAGACCGGTTCCAAGATCGGCGTGATCCGCGATCCACTGGGGCTGGAGGGCAAGACCAAGTATCTCGGCGCCACCACGCCGATCCCCAACACCTACCTGCAGGACATCGCCATCAGCGAAAGCGGGCTGAAGCTCTACGCCTTCTTCCGCAACGCCGAGACGGTGGCGGTCTACGACGTGCAGAAGCTGACCGAGACCGCCAACCCGCCAGATGGGCAGGATCCGAACGGCGGCCCGGGATTCGACGACGCGGTCACCACCGGCGCGGACCGCAAGCCGCTGGACCTGATCAACGGCGCCATCAACCTGCAGGCGCTGGAGGTCGCGACCCGCGGCCGCGCGCTGGCGCTGCAGCCCAACGCCCGGCTGACGCTGGTGTCGCCCGAAAACGTCAACATCCACAACGAGGCCTCGCCGACGCCGATCACCCTGTCCTGGCGGCTTGACGTCGGCGCCGGCGCCGCCGCGCCCTACACCAGCGCATTCAACCTCGCGACCCTGCAATCGGGCGCCGGGCTGTGGCCGGACGACCCGCATCGCGCCGGCGCATACGAAGACGACGTGGGCGGCGGTCCGTTCATCGGCCAGGACCAGCATCCGGGGCGGCTTTACACCTCGCCCGAGGATTTCAATTTCGAATCCGGCCGCAAATACAGGATCACCGCCGATGGCGGCTACGAGGACATCGGCGCCGCCGAGGTCCCCGCCGGCGAAAGCGGCACGCCCGAGGAATACACCCAGATCGTGCTGGAGGAAAAATTCGCCAACCTGCTGACCGGCGGCAACGATTTTTTCTGGGGCGTGCGGATCGTCGAAACCGAGGAGCGCGCCTCCTCCCAGTTCCGCGTCAAGGTCGACGTGGACACGCCGGACCCATACGCCTCTGTCACCGTGCTCACCCACGGGTTCCAGCCAACCACCTTCTTCGAAGGCGATTTCCTCAATCGCTGGGGCTCGCCCGACATGGTGGAAACCGCGCGCCTGATCACCGAGGCCGGCGACGAAGGCGTGGTGCTGCTCTACGACAAGAAGACCGGCGACTGGGTGGAAATCGACCCGAGCATCGATCGCACTGACGGGTCCTTTCAGCCCAACTCGGCCAATCGGGGCGCGGACGCGCTGGCGCTGGCCGCCGGCCGCCCGGTGGTGCTGATTTCCGATTGGCGCAACGAATCCAACTTCTCCTACGCCGGCTGGTCCGAGGCGGCGGCGGATTCGCATTTCGCCGCGCTGGCGGATCTCAACGCCCAGACCGAAGGCAAGCTGTTCGGCTCGCCGCTGCACTTCATCGGCCACAGCCGCGGCGCCTCGGTGAATTCCGAGATCATCCAAAGGCTTGGAAAGTATTTCCCCGGCATCGCCGACATTCAGATGACCACGCTGGATCCCCATGACTTCAACCAGCCGTCGCTGAATCTGAAGCTGTCGGAAGTGGCGTCTGCGGTCGCCTCCTTCGCCAGCGGCGGGCTGTCCAACTACGTGGCCTCGGCCGCCAGCTTTCTGGGCGGCGTCGCCGCCGATGCGGTCAGCCTCATGCTCAGCAACATGTCCGCCGGCCTGATCGACATCGACGTCGCCGAAGCCCTGGGCAGCATCAGCCTCGACGACATGGTGTTCGGCGATTTCAAGGATCCCAACGTTCAGGTCTGGGAAAACATCACCTTTGCCGACAACTATTATCAGGACCGCGGCACCCCCACCGGGCTCACCATCACCCCCAACGGCCGCGCGCTGGGGGACGCGGCCAATATCGATTTCAATCTGAGCGCGCCGCCGCTATCCGCCTTCCAGTCCGACGATTTCCTCGTCGACGGCCAGCCGTTCGGCGCGGCGGGCGTGCATGGGCGGCCCTGGACCTGGTATGTGGGCACCATCGACGCCTCGATCACCTCGGTGTCCAACAACGGCACGATCGAACCGATCTGGCGCGAGGCCGGCGACACCGGGCTGGTGGTGGAAACCTTCGGCTTCAAGAGCGAAAACCATTTCACCGAAACCCCGTGGTATTTCGCCAATCCCGACCTTCTGGCCAATCCCGATGATGACGAACTGCGCGACTGGCTCAGCCACAAGGCAGGGCTGGAATATGACGATTCGATCAAGGCGGCGGTGGGACAGGGCTGGTATTTCAGTCAGCTTGGCGGCGGCGAGGACCGGCGCCCCGCCGCGCCCGGCGACGGCGTCGCCAGCGAACAGGGAACCCTTGGCGACGAGGACCGCCCGGATCTGTCCCCGGCGACGAACACCAGCAAGATCAAGGTGACCGCCGCCGATCCCGAGGCCGCGGGACAGGTGCGCACGGTTTCGAAATTCGATCCCTCGGGCGCCGTCGTCTATGTCGAGGAAACCGAAGCCATCGAGACCGTTTTCAACGGCGGCTTCGACTATGGCCAGGAATCGCTGCCAAACCCGGACGATCCCGGCGGGCTGGTGATCCCCCTGCCTTTCAGCGACGGCCAGAGCCCGCTTGATTTCTCGTTGCCGGGCTGGACCGCGCATGGCGGCTCGGGCTTTGGCTTCGACGCCGGCCCCGGGGCCGCGCTGCTGGCCAGCGTGCTCACGGCGGCGTCGGGCGGCGCGTTGGCGCCGGTCGCCGTCCCCGGCGCGGTCGCCGTGAATTTCCTGCCGGATTTCGACGTCACCAGCCTGTTCGTCTGGGATCGGAAGATCGATTTCGACAGCGCCTCGGGCATCACGCTCAGCCTCGTGGACATGCTTCAGGGCAACAGCCTGTCACTGCTGTGGACGGCGCTGGAGGCGATCGCCGGCGCAGGCGTGGCCGGCCCGATCATCCAGGCGCTGAACGAAGCGCGCGAAGCCCTTGGCATCGAATACTATCCGTATGAGAACGTCTATGACCTGATCCGCGAATCGCACGCGGTTTCGGTGCTGCACGAAAAAGGCTTCACCACGCTGCCGTCGGCGCAGGCGGATGACGCGATGGGGTATTTCCGACCGTTGTTCGAGAAATACCTCAACCCGGCGCTGCAAGGCGGCGACAACCCGCCGCCCAATCCCAACGACTACGCGTTCACCCACGGCGATCTGCTGGTTCTGCCCAAGACGCTGGATGATTTCCTTGTCTACGAACCGCTGGAAGTGCCGCTGCTCGGCGACATCAACAACGCCGTGCTCGACTGGCTTGGCGGCGACAACGCCGGCTATGATTCCGACGCGATGGAGTCGCTGAAACGCTACATCAACGATCTTGGCAAATACCTTGCCGCGGATTGGGAATCGGGCGGCGGGCGCGGCATCCTCATGGGATCCGACAAGGCGCTGAGCGAAACCGTCGAGGCGATCGGCGCGGTGATCGGCACCGTCGCCAGCATCATCGCCGGGCTTGTCGCCACGCCGGCGACGGGCGTCGCGGTCGGCCTTGTCGCGGCGATCGGCGTGCCGGTCATCACCTATCTGGTGGACCTGTCGACCAAGCTCGATTCCATTTCCCACAACAGGCTGTTCATCCCCGATGACGCCGGGTATCTGAATTTCGAGGTCTGGTCGCCGATGATCGTCGAGAGCGGCGCCAAGCTGGTCATCGAGTTCTGGGAGGGCGACGACGACGCGGCCAACGGGTATCGCAAGGTGGTTCACACCGCCGAGCAGACGCTCAAGACCTCGTTCTATCAGGCGCGGCCCTATTCGGTGCAGATCCCCGAAAGCCTGCGCGGCAAGACCCTTGGCATCACCTTGAAGAAAGAAGGGTTTTCGGCGGTCACCGATCTGTTCTGGGACGTGGTCAACGAAAAGCTGCTCGGAATCCCGGCAGGCGAGCTCAGTTCCGAAGGCGGCGCGCTGGAATCCGCCATCACCAACAAGGCCACTGATGCGCTCGGCGGCCTTCTCTCGGACCATCCGGATAAGGTCGCGCCGATCGTCGAGAAACTGGCCAAGGGCGCGGCCAGGATCGCCGACGAAGCGCTGCAATTGCTCTCGGGCGGTCAGTCGCTGGCGCCCGCGCTGAATTTCATGAAGACCCGGTTCGGCCCGCTGATAGACGACATCGCCGAATTGCTGAGCAAGGCGGGCGTCGGCGTGTCCAAGGTCGGGGCGATCAAGCTTGTGGGCAACATCATCGGCCCGCTTTTCGCGGCCTTTGACGTTGGCGACAGCGTCAACGCCACGCAGCAGATCTTCATGCTCGACAATCTGCGCCTCGGCGCCGCGCCGATCGACGGATCGGGGGCGCTGACGGTGTCCGGCGAGGCCGATGGCGGCGCCGATCTGACCCAGGATCAAGCCGAGGACTTCCTCGCGCTGGCCAAGGACATGTGGCGCAGATCCGACGTGCTGGACGACGCCCAGATGGCCGCCGTCGAGGCCGCCACCGTGCGCGTCGGCGATCTGCTCGAAGACGCCGTGGGTTTCCTCAAGGACGGCGAGATCCTGCTCGATCCCACCGCCGCCGCGCATGGCTGGTTCGTGGACGCCACGCCGGACTCCAACGAAGAATTCCTCGCCACCGCCAAGGCATGGGCCTTCGAGCGGCTCAACGGATCGGATGCGGCGACGCAGGTCGACCTGCTTACCGCGCTGGCCCATGAACTCGGCCACGCCGCCGGGCTGGATCACGGCGCGGCGCAGACCTCGGCCTCGGCGCTGATGTCCGGCGCGCTCGGGCTCGGGGTGCGGCGGCTGCCCTCGGCGCAGGACCTGCCCGCTGAAGACGCCCCGGCGCCCAGCCCCGAGCAAAAGGCGGTCGCCACATATTTCGCGCGCCTCTCCAACGGCTTGCAGCAGGATCCTCAGGCGGAATCCGCGGCAAGACTGGTGGTCGCCGGGCCGCTGGTCAACGGCGATTTCGCCGTGACCGACCCCAGCGCAGCCGGCTTCGGCTGGACCCTGACCGGCGCCGTGAGCACCGCTGCGGGCGCGGCGGCGCTCGGCGAATCCACGCAGGCGTTCTCGGGGATCTCCCAGACCTTCGCGGTGGAGGCGGGCACGCCCTCGCTGTCCTTCGCCATCTCCGGCCTGTCGCTGCAGGCCAATGACGGCGCCCCGCCCGACGCTTTCGAAGTGGCGCTGACCGACCAGAACGGCGATCCGCTGCTGACCGGCGGCATCCCGGACATGCCGCTCACCGACGCGCTGCTCAACATCCAGGCCGACGGCACGGTGCGCTTCGCCAGCGGCGTCAGCGTCGATGCGATCGCCGCCTCGGGCGACAAGCTGCCCGACGGGGTTGAGTCGCTGCTGGTCACGGTGTCGCTCGACGCCGCCGACCCGACCGCGGCCTATTCGATCATGTTCGATCTGCTGGGCTTCGCCGAGACCGGCAGCACGGTGACCGTGGACGACGTGATCATGGCCGCGCCCGCCGCCCCCGAGGCGGCGGATGACGACGCGACGGTGGACGAGGACACCGCCACCGACATCGACGTCAAGGCCAATGATTCCAGCGCCGGGACCACGGTCCAGATCCTCGCCGCACCGACCCACGGCACGGCCGAGGTGACGGCGGAGGGGCGCATCCGCTACACCCCCGACGCCGATTACAACGGCCCCGACAGCCTCACCTACCGCCTGACCCGCGGCCAGCAGACGAGCGACGCCGCCACGGTGTCGATCACCGTCGCGCCTGCGAACGACGCCCCCACGGCGGCGGATTCCAGCGCCGCGACGCCCGAGGACACGCCGGTCGACGCCGACGTGCTGAGCGGCGCCGCCGACGCCGATGGCGACGATCTCACGGTGTCCATCGTCACCGGGCCGAGCCACGGCGCGGCGGAGGTCACCGCCGGCGGCGAGATCCGCTACACCCCGGCGGCGAATTACAACGGCCCCGACAGCCTCGCCTATCTGGTCAGCGACGGAACCAGCCCGAGCGCCGCCGCGACGCTGACGCTGACGGTCACGCCGGTGAATGACGATCCGACGGCGCTCGACGCCGCGGCGACCACCCCCGAGGATGTCGCGATCACCGTGGCGCTGGCGGGCAAGGGGTCGGATCCGGACGGGGACGCGCTTGCCGTGACGCTGGTCGGGGATCCGTCGAGCGGCGCGGCTTCGATCGACGCGGCGGGCAACGTCACCTTCGTCCCGGCGGCCGGCTTCAACGGCGACGCGACGCTGCGCTATCGTTTCGACGACGGCAATGGCGGGCGGGCCGAGGCGGCGCTCACCGTCACCGTGACCCCGGTCAACGACGCGCCGGTGGCCGTCGACGACGCGGCGACCACCGCCGAGGACGCCGCAATCGCCATCGACGTGACCGCCAATGACAGCGATGCCGACGGCGACGCGCTCAGCGTGACGATCCTCAGCGGCCCGGCCAACGGCGCGGCCAGCGTCGCCGCCGACGGGCGCATCGTCTACACGCCGGAGGCCGATTTCTTCGGCGCCGACAGCATCGCCTACCGGATCGTCGACGGCGACGGGGCCAGCGCCGACGCCGTGGCGTCGATCACCGTCACCCCGGTGAACGACCAGCCCGTGGCGCGCGGCGAGGCGGCGGCGACCCTGGAGGACACGGCGATCCTGGTCGACGTGCTGGCCAATGACGTCGATGCCGAAGGCGACGCGCTCAGCCTGAGAATCCTGTCCGGGCCACGCCACGGCACGGCGGAGGTCACCGCCGACGGCCAAATCCGCTACACCCCCGACGCGAATCGCTTCGGCGCCGACAGCATCAGCTATCTGGTGTTCGACGGGCTGCATCGCGCGTCCGACGGCGTGGCGGCGCGCGCTTCGGCGACCCTGTCGATCACCGTCGCCCCGGTCAACGACGCGCCGCTGGCCGCCGACGACGCCGCGACGACCGACTGGCTGACCCCGGTCACGGTGGCGGTCATGGGCAATGATTCCGATCCCGAGGGCAGCGACCTCAGGATCCGGATCATGAGCGGCCCGACCTATGGCGAGGCCGCGCTGACCGCCGATGGCGGCATCCGCTACGAACCGCGCCGGGGCTATGTGGGCACGGACAGCCTGCGCTATCAGGTGCTGGATTCCGACGGCGCCGCCGCCGAGGCGACGCTCGCCATCGAGGTGACGGCGGCGGAGGTCATCAACCCGGATCCCGAACCCGATCCGTTCCGCCCGGCGCCCCCGCCCCTGTCCGAAGGCGTGTTCGGCGGTGGCGGCGATGACCGCGCGAACGGGGGCGGCGGGACGCTCGC
>NZ_JBWOMN010000094.1:0-16156 GCF_056449545.1 Oceanicella sp.
CCCCCCGCGACGTGGAGGGCGCCCGCGCCAGCCGCTACGGCCCCGCCAAGCGCCCCGGCGGCGCCGGCAAGCCGGGCGATCGCGCCGCGACGCCGTCGCGCGGCCGCGCCACCGAGCAGCGCCGCCGCTCCGGCAAGCTGACGATTTCCCGCGCCACCTCGGGCGACGAGGGCGGGCGCCAGCGCTCCATGGCCTCCATGCGCCGCCGCGCCGAGCGCGAAAAGCGCAAGATGCGCGGGCATGTGGAGCGCGAGAAGGTCGTGCGCGACGTGCAGGTGCCCGACGCGATCACCGTGCAGGAACTGGCCAACCGCATGGCCGAACGCGCCGCCGACGTGGTCAAGAGCCTGTTCAAGAGCGGCATGATGGTCACCATCAACGACACGCTCGACGCGGACACCGCGCAGCTTGTGGTCGAGGAATTCGGCCACCGCGTGCAGCGCGTTTCGGAGGCCGACGTGGAAAGCGTGATCGAGACAGCCATGGACAAGGACGAGGATCTGCAGCCCCGCGCCCCGGTGGTGACGATCATGGGCCATGTGGATCACGGCAAGACGTCGCTGCTGGACGCGATCCGCAAGACCAACGTGGTCTCGGGCGAGGCCGGCGGCATCACCCAGCATATCGGCGCCTATCAGATCACGCTGGACAGCGGCGCGGTCGTCACTTTCCTCGACACGCCGGGCCATGCCGCCTTCACCTCCATGCGCGAGCGCGGGGCGCAGGTGACGGACATCGTCATCCTGGTCGTGGCGGCGGATGATTCGGTGATGCCCCAGACCATCGAGGCGATCCACCACGCCAAGGCGGCGGGGGTGCCGATGATCGTGGCGATCAACAAGTGCGACAAGCCCGGCGCCGACCCCGACAAGGTGCGCGCCGAACTGCTGCAGCACGAGGTGATCGTGGAGGCCATGTCGGGCGACGTGCTCGACGTGGAGGTGTCGGCGATCACCGGGCAGGGGCTCGACACCCTGCTGGAGAACATCGCGCTGCAGGCCGAATTGCTGGAGCTGAAGGCCAATCCCAAGCGCCCCGCCGAGGGCGCGGTGATCGAGGCCAAGCTCGACACCGGCCGCGGCCCCGTGGCCACCGTGCTGATTCAGCGCGGCACCCTGAAGCGCGGCGACATCTTCGTGGTCGGCGAACAATGGGGCAAGGTGCGCGCGCTGATCAACGATCAGGGCGAACGCGTGAACGCGGCCGGCCCCTCGGTTCCGGTGGAGGTGCTCGGCCTCAACGGCACCCCGCAGGCCGGCGACGTGCTCAACGCGGTGGAGAGCGAGGCCAAGGCCCGCGAGATCGCCGATTACCGCCAGCGCAAATCGCGCGAGACCCAGGCCGCGCAGGGGTCGCGCGCCACGCTCGACCAGCTGCTGGCGCAGGCCAGCGTCGGCGGCGCGGTGGCGGAGCTGCCGATCCTGGTGAAAGCCGACGTGCAGGGGTCGGCCGAGGCCATCGTGCAGGCCATGGAGAAGGTCGGCAACGACGAGGTGCAGGTGCGGGTGCTGCATTCCGGCGTCGGCGCGATCACCGAATCCGACGTCACCCTCGCCGGGGCTTCGGACGCCCCGATCATCGGCTTCAACGTCCGCGCCAACGCCCCGGCGCGCGAAGCGGCGAGCCAGAAAGGCGTGGAGATCCGCTACTATTCGATCATCTACGACCTCGTGGACGACGTGAAGAAGGCCGCCTCGGGCCTGCTCAGCCCCGAGATCAAGGAGACCTTCATCGGCTATGCCAAGATCAAGGAGGTCTTCAAGGTCACTGGCGTCGGCAAGGTGGCGGGCTGCGAGGTCACCGAGGGCGTGGCGCGCCGCGCCGCGGGCGTGCGCCTGCTGCGCGACGACGTGGTGATCCACGAAGGCAAGCTGAAGACCCTGAAGCGGTTCAAGGACGAAGTCGCCGAGGTGCGCGCCGGTCAGGAATGCGGCATGGCCTTCGAGAAATACGAGGATATCCGCGAGGGCGACGTGATCGAGATCTTCACCTCCGAGGAAATCGAGCGCACGCTCTGACGACAGCCGCGGGCCGATCCTCCGGGATCGGTTTCGGGCGGCATGGGCGAACCGGCGGCGCGGCGACATGATCGCTGCGCCGCTTGCGTTTCGCCCGGTTCGAATTGGCGAATCACGAAGGAAAGAACATGGGCGGCAAGCGGTTTTCGGGGGGCGCCGGTCCCTCGCAGCGCCAGTTGAAGGTCGGTGAACTGATCCGTCGCGCGCTGTCGGACGTGCTGATGCGCGGCGACGTGCATGACCCGGACCTGTCGCGCAGCTCCATCACCGTCAGCGAGGTGCGCGCCTCGCCCGACCTGCGTCAGGCGCTGGTCTTCGTGATGCCGCTGGGCGGCGTCGCGGTGGAGGAAACCCTCGCGGCGCTCAACCGCAGCAAGCGCGAACTGCGTCATCAGGTGGCCCGCGCCGTCAAGCTGAAATATTCACCGGATCTTCGTTTCGTTGTGGACAATAGCTTTGATCGGATGGACGAGACCCGCCGCCTGCTGAGCGAGGATCGCGTGCGCCGCGACATCGAGCAACCCGGCCCCGACGCGGAGGATTGACCGCGCCGGGCCATCGAACACGGAAGGCCCGCGCATGTTCGCCAGATTTTTTCCACGCCAGTTTCGCAATGAGTCCGCTTCGAAGCCGCCGCAGGGCGATCCCGGAGGCCCCGAAACCGCCGTCAGTTCGCCGACCAGATTTTTTCTGACGACAAGACGCTATCCGCTGTTCTACCTGCCGATCGCCAAATGCGGCTGCACCTTCGTGAAGAACCTGCTGTGGCAGCTCGATCATGACCGCGTGCATGGCGATCCGCTGGACATCCACGCCGCGCAATCCAGCGACCTGGTGAGCGCGCGCGACCGTTCGCTGGAGGATCTGCGCGCCAGCGCCTATGGCTTCGTGGTGTTGCGCGATCCGGTGGAGCGCGTCATGTCGCTGTATTTCGACAAGGTGATCGGCCCGCGGCGCTTCGCGTTCTTCGCCGAGCATCTGGCGCAGGCCCACGATGTCGATGTCGACCTGCCCTGCGACGCGCCGGCCGCGAAGCACCGCGACAACCTGATGAAGCTGACGGCGTTTCTCGCCGCCAACATCAAGGGCGACACGAAGCTGGCGGTCAACCCGCACTGGCGCCCGCAGGCGGCGCGGATGCGTCGGACGGAGGGGCTGGATTTCCATGTCATCCCCTTGCCCCTGCTCGATGAATCGCTGCCCCGCATTCTCGGTCCGCTGATCCCCGACATCGCCGCGCAGATGGCGGCGGTGACCACGCGCAACGCCGTGCCGCGCCTGAAGGGGGCGGGCGAGGACGACGCGCCGCTGGCGACGCCGGAACTGCGCGCGCGCATCGACGCCGTTTACCCGCGCGACCGCGCCATGTATGACCACGCGCTCAAAGCCCGGCGCTGACTCGGCGCGCGCCGGGCGCGGGGCCGGCGTCAGGCCGGATCGCGACGCCGGACACGGAGAACGGGCGACATGGCGCGACGCAAGAAGGGGCTGGCCATCGACGGCTGGCTGGTGGTGGACAAGCCCGTCGGCGTGACCTCGGCGCAGGTGGTGGCCAAGGCGCGCTGGGCGCTGAACGCGCAAAAGGCGGGGCATGCGGGCACGCTCGACCCGCTGGCCACCGGCGTGCTGGCGGTGGCCTTCGGCGAGGCCACCAAGACCGTGCCCTACATCACCGACGCGCTGAAGGCCTATCGCTTCGCCATCCGCTGGGGCGAGACCACCGCCACCGACGATCGCGAGGGCGCGGTGATCGCCGCCTGCGACCTGCGCCCGGACCGCGCGGCGATCGAGGCCGCGCTGCCGCAATTCACCGGCGAGATCATGCAGACCCCGCCGGCCTTCTCCGCCGTCAAGGTGGACGGCGCCCGCGCCTATGACCTGGCCCGTGACGGGCAGGCGGTGGACCTCGCCGCGCGCCCGCTCTGGGTGGAAAGCCTGACCCTGCTCGCCATTCC
Source organism: Oceanicella sp. (assembly GCF_056449545.1). NCBI lineage: Bacteria > Pseudomonadati > Pseudomonadota > Alphaproteobacteria > Rhodobacterales > Paracoccaceae > Oceanicella > Oceanicella sp. Next base: position 3,974 of record NZ_JBWOMN010000094.1, read on the forward strand.
CGACGCCGATCACGCCGAACTGGAGATGGTCTGCGGCAAGGGCGGCTATGTGCGCGCCATCGCCCGCGATCTGGGCGCAGCGCTTGGCTGCGGCGGCCATGTGGCGGGGCTCAGGCGCATATGGTCCGGGCCGTTCGAGGTCGGGGACGGGGTCTCCATGGAGGACCTCGAGGCCATGCGCGGCGACCCGGACGCCCCGGGCCGGCTGTTCCCGGTGGCAAGCGGGCTTGCGGATCTGACCGAGGCGCCGGTGTCCGCCGAGGCCGCCGCGGATCTGCGCCAGGGCCGCGCCGGGCGGGCGCTGGCCTCGGACGCGGCGTATGGGGAAACGGTCTGGGCCTCGCATGACGGCGCGCCGGTGGCGGTGGGGACCTACCGCGCCGGCATGGTGCAGCCGATCCGGGTGTTCGCGGCGCGCGCGCCGGGCCGCCCCGGCGGCGCATAGGCGGCGCAAGACCGGCGATCCGCCGGGGCCGCGACCGGGGCGCGCCTTGACCATATGACTAACGGCAGGTTAACCTCGCGCGGAGATTCGAATTTCCTGTGTGTGAGAGGATTGTGTAATGGGGACTCTGAAATATATGGCGCTGGCGTGCGTATGTTCCGCCGCGTCGGTCGGCGTTGCGCAGGCGACGCAGATCGCGGGCTTCGGCAGCCCGGCCGGCGAGCCGGGGATCATCAACGCCGTGGTCGAGGATTTCGAGACGCTGGCGCCCGGCGCCACCGGCGCGTTTTCCAACAACGGGGTCACCTACACCGGCACGGACACCCGCGGCATCGCCGGGCCGAACCCGACCGCGTCGCCGATGTATGTCGACCGCCGGGTGGCGCTGACCACCACCGCGATCTGGCCCGGACCCTACCCGCCGGGCTACGAGGTCGAGGCCGGGCTGGTCTATTTCGTCACCGACGGCGATCTGAACTCCGTCGGGCAGGGCCTGTCCAACGGCGAGGAAACGCTGGCGATCGACGCGAATTTCGATCCGACGCCCTACACGGTGGAATTCCGCTTCGATTTCGCCGCGCCGGTCGAATACTTCGCCTTCAATCTCGGCGGCATGGACAATGTCTGGGAACTGTCCGCCTATGACGGCGGCGGCGGGCTGATCGATTCCATGGTCATCGGACCCCAGGGCCCGGATTTCAATGACGGCGCCTATTTCGGCTTGTCGGACGCGGGCGGCATCGCCTACGCGGTGCTGCGGGACATGCTGGCCCCGAACTGGCCGACGGGCGAACTGGTCGTCATCGACAACTTCACCACTGCCAATCTGAACGGCGTCGCGCCGGTGCCGCTGCCCGCGGCCCTGCCGATGCTTCTGGGCGCCATGGCGCTGTTCGGCTTCGCCGGCTGGCGCAAGTCGCGCGCCGCCTGACGGCGCGCGCCCGTCGCCCGATTTCGGGCGGCCGATCCGGACATCATCGCGGCGGCCCCGATGGGGGCCGCCGCTTTCGTTCGGGCGACGTTCGGTCGCGCGCCGCCGCAACCGGGGCGCGTTGATTGGCCCTTCCCTTTCGACCCGATCTGCGCCATATGACGGGCTTCGCTGCAAGCGACCCCGCTGGACGACATCCCGGCGACGGCCGCCTGGCGAAGGCGCGACGGGAAACGGTCCCCTCGCGCAGTCAATCCCAAGCCCAAGGAGGCCCCGATGTCGATTGCACCAGACGTCAAAGAGGCGTTGATCAAGGACTACGCGATCAAGGAGGGCGACACCGGTTCGCCCGAAGTCCAGGTCGCCATTCTGACCCATCGGATCACTCATCTGACCGAGCACTTCAAGACCCACAAGAAAGACAACCATTCGCGTCGCGGTCTGCTCAAGATGGTCGCCCTGCGGCGCAAGCTGCTGGATTATGTGCGAGGCAAGGACGAGGCGCGCTACAAATCGCTCATCTCCCGCCTCGGCATTCGCCGCTGATTTTTCAGGGCGCGCCCCAGCCGGGCGCGCCCTGTTGCATGGAGGCCCCGACCGCCAAGGCCGCGGCCGTTCCGCACGCGCCTTCCCGCGAAAAGGGGAGGCGGCCGGCCCGGGATTGATCCCGGCACACCGACATCCGCAGCGTTTCCGCCCCCGGCCCCGGGTCGAAGCGAGGGATATATACGCAACGGGGCCCGTCCCGGGATGGGACGCATCGCGGTCGCCGCCACCGGGCGGCAGGCCGTCTGAGAAGGAAACGGAATGTTCAACATCGTCAAGAAATCCATCGAATGGGGCGGCGAAACGCTGACCATGGAAACCGGCGGCATCGCCCGCCAGGCCGACGGCGCGGTGCTCGCGACGCTCGGCGAGACCACGGTGCTCGCCACCGTGGTGTTCGAGAAGAAGCCGAAGCTCGGTCTGGATTTCTTCCCGCTCTCGGTTCACTACCAGGAAAAATACTACGCCGCCGGCAAGATCCCCGGCGGATTTTTCAAGCGCGAGGCCCGGCCCACCGAAAAGGAAACGCTGACCTCGCGGCTGATCGACCGCCCGATCCGCCCGCTGTTCGTGCCCGGCTTCAAGCACGAGACCCAGGTCATCATCACCGTGCTGAGCCACGATCTTGAAAACGACCCGGACATTCTCGCCATGGTCGCGGCCTCCGCGGCGCTGACCATCTCCGGCGCGCCGTTCTACGGCCCGATCGGCGGCGCCCGCGTCGGTTACGTGGACGGCGAATACGTGCTGAACCCGCGCGTCGACGACATGCGCAAGCTGCTCGAAAACCCCGAGCAGCAGCTCAACCTCGTGGTCGCGGGCACCAAGGATGCGGTCATGATGGTCGAATCCGAGGCCTACGAACTGTCCGAGGAGGTGATGCTCGGCGCCGTGACCTTCGGCCACGCGCAGATGCAGCCGGTGATCGACATGATCATCGACCTCGCCGAGGACGCGGCCAAGGAGCCCTACGATTTTCAGGCCCCCGACACCTCGGCCGAATACGCCCGCGTGAAGGAACTGGGCGAGGCCGCCATGCGCGCCGCCTTCGCCATCACCGACAAGCAGGAGCGCACGGCCGCGATTTCCGCCGCGCGCCAGTCGATCCTCGATGCGCTGAGCGACGAGGAAAAGGAAAACGCCGCCCTGTATGCCGGCTGCTTCAAGAAGCTTGAATCCGAGGTGGTGCGCGGCGACATCCTCAACACCGGGCGGCGCATCGACGGGCGTGATCTGGCCACCGTGCGCCCGATCGTGGCGCAGGCCGGATTCCTGCCCCGCACCCACGGCTCGGCCCTGTTCACGCGCGGCGAGACCCAGGGTCTGGTGGTCACCACGCTGGGCACCGGCGACGACGAGCAGATCATCGACGCGCTGGAAGGCGAATGGCGCGAGCGCTTCCTGCTGCACTACAATTTCCCGCCGTATTCGGTGGGCGAGGCGGGGCGCATGTTCGGCCCCGGCCGTCGCGAGATCGGCCATGGCAAGCTCGCCTGGCGGGCGCTGCAGGCGGTGCTGCCGCCGGCGACCGATTTCCCCTACACCGTGCGCATCGTCTCCGAGATCACCGAATCCAACGGTTCGTCCTCGATGGCCACGGTCTGCGGCGCCTCGCTGTCGATGATGGACGCCGGCGTGCCGCTGAAGGCCCCGGTGGCCGGCGTCGCCATGGGCCTGATCCTCGAGGGCGAGAAATTCGCCGTGCTCACCGACATCCTCGGCGACGAGGATCACCTCGGCGACATGGATTTCAAGGTCGCGGGCACCGCCAACGGCATCACCTCGCTGCAGATGGACATCAAGGTCGCGGGCATCACCCCCGAGATCATGAAACAGGCGCTGGCGCAGGCCAAGGACGGCCGGCTGCACATCCTCGACGAGATGTCCAAGGCGCTGAGCGAGGCCGGGTCCTTCTCGGTCCACGCCCCGCGCATCGAGACCATGCAGATCAACCCCGACAAGATCCGCGAAGTGATCGGCTCGGGCGGCAAGGTGATCCGCTCCATCGTCGAGGAATCCGGCGCCAAGGTCGACATCAACGATGACGGCGTCATCAAGATCGCCTCCGCCGACGGCATCGCCATCGAGAAGGCGCGCGACCTGATCAACGCCATCGTCGCCGAACCCGAGGTCGGCAAGATCTACACCGGCAAAGTGGTGAAGATCATGGATTTCGGCGCTTTCGTGAACTTCTTCGGCAAGCGCGACGGTCTCGTGCACATCTCGCAGATGACCTGGGAGCGCGGCGCCAACCCCAAGGATCTCGTGAAAGAGGGCCAGGAGGTGAAGGTCAAGCTGATGGGCTTCGACGACCGCGGCAAGACCCGCCTGTCCATGAAGATCATCGATCAGACCACCGGCGAAGAGATCAAGCGCGACGCCTGATCCCGGCGCGTTCATTTGTGACCTGCGACGACGCCCCGGCCCCTGCGGCCGGGGCGTTCGCGCGTGCGCCCACCGGTTGACCTTGCCCCGGCGGCGGGATGGTTTTATAAGGTATGCTTATGACTTTCCGGCGGGGAGGGCGGCATTCGACGCCCGGCGCCGGTCATGCCCGATCGGGGATCTCCCATGACCCTGCCCAATGCCGTGAGCGGCAAAGGCGCCGCGTTCGCGATGCTCGCGGTGACGATCTTCGCGGCGCAGGACGGCCTGTCCAAATACCTCGCCACCGAATACCCGCCGGTGTTCGTGGTGATGATTCGCTACTGGGCCTTTGCGCTGTTCGCGGTGGCGGCGGCGATGCGCGCCAAAGGCGGGATCGCGGCGGTGGCGCGGACCGGCCGGCCGGGGCTGCAGATCTTTCGCGGCGCGTTTCTGGCCATGCAGGTGGTGATCGCCATCACCTCATTCTCCGTGGTCGGGCTGGTGGGCACCCATGCGATTTTCGCTTCGGCGCCGCTGCTGGTTGCGGTCCTGTCCATGCCGGTGCTGGGCGAACGCGTGGGCTGGCGGCGATGGCTGGCGATCTGCGTCGGCTTTGGCGGCGTGCTGCTGATCCTGCAACCGGGGGGCGGGCGCTTCGATGTCACGTTGCTGCTGCCGGTCGTCGCAGCGGTCGGCATCGCGGTCTACGGGGTTCTGACGCGGCTGGTCAGCCGCACTGACAGTTCGGCGACCAGTTTCTTCTACACCGGCGTCGCCGGCGCCGCGGCGATCACCCTGATCGGACCGTTCTACTGGGTTTCCGTGGCCCCGGGCGATCTGCCCTGGCTGCTTTTGCTCTGCATCACCGGTTCGTTGGGCCACTATTATCTGATCCGGGCCTTTGAACTGCTTGATGCGGTGGTGGTGCAGCCGTTCTCCTATGTGCAGATGGTCCTCGCGTCGATGATCGGCATCGCCGTGTTCGGCGAAGCGCTGACCACGACCACGGCCGTTGGCGCATTCGTCGTCGTCGCGGCGGGGGCCTTCACCGTCTGGCGCGAAAGCGTCGCGGCGAGGCGCGTCGCGCGCAGGCTCCGATGATCCGGGCCTGCGCCGCGCGCCGCCGTCAGGCCCGGCGTTCCTTCGTCGCGCGCCCGGCTTCCGCGGTCACGCTCTGGCCCTCCGGCGTATAGGCGCCGAAGCCAAGCCGGGCCTCCTCGATTTCGCGCAGCCGATCCCGTGCCGCTTTCATGCCCGAGAGATAGGCGGTGGCCAGGTCGCCATTGCGCCGCGCCTCGGCCCGGATGCGCGCAAGCAACCCCGTCGCGGTGTCCTGATTGTCCGGTCTGGCGTTTTCCAGCATGCACAGAACCGCGCTGCGCCGACGTTCCAGCGCGGCCAGGTCGGATGCGCGTCCGGCGGTGAGCAGCTTTCGCTCCTCGGCAAGCAGCGCCAGCAAGCGCGTCGCGGATCGAGACCATTCAGACATTGGGATTTCCTTCGCTATGGGCGCGATTCACCGAGTCGTCTCGCGTTGCTTGATGGCGTCGAAAATCGCCTCGGCCAGCCCGACTCCGCCCGCCTGGGTCATGAGTTTCGCCTGTTCGGCGGTCAACATGCTGGAAAACGCCTCCTCGCCCGCGCCGCCGCCGAAGGATTCGCGCGAATCGCCAAGGCCCGCATAAGAGAGCATTTCAGCCAGGAACGTGGCCTCGAGCTCCTGCGCGACCTTGTAGATGCGTGCGTCCCGCTCGGATTCGCTTGGCGCCGCGCGCGGATGGGCCGGCGTGGCGGCCGTCGCTGCGATAATCTCCATTGCAGTCCCCTTTCTCTCTGCATCCTGAATGGTTTCGGTAAACGCTTGGTAACGGTTCTGGGAAATACTCGCGCCATGACCGGATTAATCAGAGTTGGGCGCCGCCTATGATCCTGCCGCTTGCCGCCGAAACCAGCGGCGCCGTTCGCCGGCCCGAAAAAGCCCCCGAATCGACGGGGCCTGAATCGCCGGGCCCCGAATCGCCGACCGCGCAGTCGAAACCCGATGGCGACCGCAAGGCGATGCCGTTCAGCGATATGGTCGCCCAAAGCGACGCCGGGAAAGCCGACGCCCCTGCGCGCGCGGCTTCGGCCGAACCGCCGGCGCGGCCTCGGCCGGACATGTCAATTGCGGCCACGCTTCAGGCGCCAGACGCGGCGACGCCCGCCATGGAGGGCGAAACATTGGTCGCGCCGCAATCTCCCGGGGGCGGCGAAGCGCCGCCAATCGATCTGACGAGCATGGCGCAGGCCGACGCCGCCGAGGTTGCGCGAGTTGCCCGAACGCCGGCAAGGGAAGCGGATCAGGGCGAGGCGGCAACCGAGCCTCCGGACGCAATGCTCGTCGAATCCGCCGCAGCCTTGCCGACCGCGGCGAATGCTTCGGATGGATCGACGCCGGAGGTGACCGGCATGGATGCAGAAGCGCCCGCTGCGGACGGGGAGCCGCCCGCCGGCATCGCCGGTGAATTGGCCATGCCCGCCGAGGCGCCCCCATCGCAGGGCACGCCGCAGGTCACGTCGCAGGACACGCCGCAGGACACGCCGCAGGCCGCGGCGAGCGCAGGCGAGACCGGCGCTGCGCTTATGGCGGCGTCGATGCAGGCCGAGCCCGCGAACCCTCGCACGCGCGTCACTCAGGAAAGCCGCGTCGCGCAGGACATTGGCGCGCAGCCGCAAATCGCGCGCGACCCGGCGCAACCGGCGACGCAGCCGCGCTCGGCGCCAGAGGCTGTCCTTGGAACCGACGATGCGCCCGAGCTCCCCGCCGCCCCGCAGCCGACGCCGGCCGCGCGACCGACGGACCCTGCCGCGGCCGCGCTTCAGGCCGCGCTTGTCGGCGCCCCGGCCGCGACGCTTTCAGCGGAGGATTTCGGCGCCCTGATCGATGCCGCAGACGCGGCCGTCGAGGCCGAGACCCATGCAAGCGCCGTCGCGCTGCAAACCGAGCGGGCGGCATTGACCCAGATTCAATCGGCGCCTGCCGCGGCGACGCGGGACTCCGCGCTTGCCGGCGTCGTCGCGCGCCAGATCGGCGTTGCGATCACGGCGGGCGACGGCAAGTCGATCGAGATCAGGCTGGATCCGCCGGAACTGGGGCGCGTGCGGATCGAACTGGTGATGGCCGACGACGTGCTGACCGCCACGATCACCGCCGATCGCCCCGAAGTTGCGGATCTGATGCGCCGCCATGCGGATCAGCTGCTGCGGGAATTCGCGCAGGCCGGTCATGACAATGTCGATCTCGGGTTCGGATCGAATGGCGGCGCGCAGGGCGATGCCGAATACGCCGGCGCCGCGCAGTCGCAGGGCTCGGCGGCAGCGGCGGCGCCGGTTGAGCCGCCAGTCATTCGCCGCCTGGTCACCGCCGGGCTTGATCTCAGAGTGTAGGAGAATCCCACATGGAAGTATCCGCGACCAACGTGACGGCGCAAAGCGCCGCGCAACGCGCCGCAGAGCAGAAATCCACCGGCAAGAACTCGCTAGGGGGTGATTTCGAAACGTTCCTGAGCCTGCTGACGGCGCAGATGCGCAATCAGGATCCGCTCAATCCGGTGGATTCAACCGAGTTCGTGGCCCAGCTTGCGAATTTCTCCTCCGTGGAGCAGCAGGTGAAGGCCAACGATACGCTGGCCGACATCCTGCAATCTCTCAGCGGCGGCGGCGCCGAATCCGTGAACTGGATCGGCAAGCAGGTCGAATCGACCGCGCTGACCAGGTTCGCCGGCGATCCGATCGCCGTCAACTTCCCGCCCGGCGACAAGGATCAGTCGGCGACGCTGATCGTTCTGGACGAATCGGGCAAGGAGATCGCCCGGCAACCGGCCGATCCCGCAGCGGCGACGGTGCTGTGGTCGGGAAAGATCGCCGACGGCACGGCGCCCACCGGTTTGTACAGCTTCGTGCAGGAACGGTCCGGCGAGGACGGCCTGCCCAAGCAAATCGCCGGCGGCGTGTTCAACGCGGTGACCGAGGTGCGGTTTTCGAGCGCCGGCACGAATCTGATTCTGGAGACCGGCGAGACGATCAAGGAATCCGACGTCACTTCGATCAAGGCCTCGAACTGACGACAATGCGCCAGCGTCAGAAGGTCGGCGAGGGCTCGCCATCCCGAAACCGAGGCCATTCGGGATCAGGCGCCGGGCGTTTCTCCGGTCAGCGCCCTAGCTGCGGCCAGAGGCTTGCCGTCACCGCCCGCGCGCAGCGCGAATCATGGCGCTGTCAGATGCGCCGCGGTTTGACCAAACGACAAAGGGACCGCGATTGCGGCCCCTTCCTTCAGCGCGGCGGTCTGCCCGAAGCGGCGGGACCGGATTTCAGCGGCGCAGCCCGCGCACCACGTCTTCGAAGGCAACGCCCTCGAGGCCGATGTCGCTGAGCTGAGCGCGGCTCAGCTTGCTCAACTCGTTGAGCGTGCGGCGGCGCATGTTCCAGGCGCGCAGCGCGCCGACGGCGTCCTCGACGAGGGTGGTGACGCGCAGAACGGTGATTGCCCCGAAAGGCGCAGTGTTGGTGGATTCGATCGCAGCCATGACGAGGTCTCCTTGCTTGCGTGTGTGGATGTTCAAGATTTGTGCGTCCCGGTCATCGCCGGTGACAAGGCGGATGTAGGGTGGCCCCGAGATTCTCGCAACCGCAAAACGCGCAATACCGCTATGCAATGGATGCATGGCGATTAACTCTTTAATATCAATCAATTGTATGATGTCGCATATGGAGGATTCCGGGTCGGAAATGTGCTCTGCCAGGACGAAATCCTTGAATGCGCTGTTCAGTGTTCGCGTTTCGTGCTAGCTGCGGACATAGTGTGAATTTTCGAGGAGTCCGGCGATGCGCGTGATCGGGATCGATCCTGGACTGCGACGCACCGGATGGGGCGTGGTTGACGTGGCGGGAACCCGCCTCTCCCATGTGGCGAACGGGGTTTGCGTTTCTTCGGGTGATTCGCTGGCGGCGCGACTGCTGAGCCTGCATGAGCAGCTCACCGAGGCGCTCACCCGTCACGCGCCGGAACAGGCGGCGGTCGAGCATACCTTCGTCAACAAGGACGCCGCCGGCACGCTGAAGCTGGGGCAGGCCCGCGCCATCGCGTTGCTGGTTCCGGCGCAGGCGGGGTTGGCGGTGGCCGAATACGCGCCCAATTCGATCAAGAAGGTGGTGGTCGGGGTCGGGCATGCGGACAAGGCCCAGGTTGCGCACATGGTGCGCCTGCAGCTGCCCGATGCGGAAATCGCCGGGCCGGACGCGGCGGACGCGCTGGCCATCGCGCTATGCCACGCGCATCATGCGCGCTTTCAGGGTCGGCTGGCGCGCGCGATCGCGGCGGGGCGGTGATCTGGCGCCCGGGCCGGCGGGCGCCAAGTCGCGCGGCGATCCGGAAAGGCCCTGGTGGGGCGCGCCGCATTGCGGATCGCCGGGGCCGGCGCGAGTGACAACAGACCGCGCGGCAAGGATCGCGGCATCGAGCGGGAACAGAGCGGCATGATCGGAAAAATCTCCGGGCGCATCGACTATATCACCCAGGATCACGCGCTGATCGATGCCGGTGGCGTGGGCTACATTGTCCATTGTTCGCCGCGCACGCTGGCGCAATTGCCGCCGGCGGGTGACTTCGGCGCGCTCTACACCGAGATGGTGGTGCGCGAGGATCTGATGCAGCTTTACGGTTTCGCGACGCTGGCGGAAAAGGAATGGCACCGGCTGCTGTGCTCGGTGCAGGGGGTGGGCGCGAAGGCGGCGCTGGCGATTCTCGGCGTGCTGGGGCCCGAGGCGCTGGGCCGCGCCATCGCGCTGGGCGATGCGGGCGCGATCCGCGCGGCCCCGGGCGTGGGGCCGAAAATCGCGTCGCGCGTGGCGAACGAACTCAAGGACAAGGCCCCTGGGGTGATGGCGCTGGGCGCGGGCGGCGCGAAGCCGGCCATGTCCGCGCGACGCGCGGACCCGGAGGGCAAGAGCCCTCCGGATGCGCCTGCGGCGCATATGGCCGGCGGGGCCTCGGCGCCTGGGGAAAGCGCCGGCCTTGACACGGGCGTGGCCAGCGCCGCCGCTCAATCCGATGCGCTTTCTGCGCTGGGCAATCTCGGCTATGGGACCGGCGAAGCCGCCGCGGCGGTCGCCGCCGCCGCCGCGGAGACGCCGGGGCTGGATGTCGCCGGGTTGATCCGCGCGGCGCTGAAGGCGCTGGCGCCGAAGGGATAAGACATGGCCGACGCAGACCCCGCCTCGCCGGATCGCCTTGTGGCCCCTGCCCCGCAGCGGGGCGATGCGCCGGATCCTGCCTTGCGCCCGCAGACGCTTGATGAATTCGTCGGGCAGGCCGACGCCCGCGCCAATCTGAGCGTGTTCATCGAAAGCGCCCGCCAGCGCGGCCAGTCCATGGACCACACGCTGTTCTACGGGCCGCCGGGGCTCGGCAAGACCACCTTGGCGCAGATCGTGGCGCGCGAGCTGGGGGTGAATTTCCGCATGACCTCCGGCCCGGTGCTGGCCAAGGCCGGGGATCTGGCGGCGATCCTCACCAATCTCGACGCGCGCGACGTGCTGTTCATCGACGAGATCCACCGCATGAACCCCGCGGTCGAGGAAGTGCTGTATCCGGCGCTGGAGGATTTCGAACTGGATCTGGTGATCGGCGAGGGCCCGGCGGCGCGCACCGTGCGCATTGACCTGCAACCCTTCACGCTGGTTGGCGCCACCACGCGGCTGGGCCTGTTGACCACGCCGTTGCGCGACCGTTTCGGGATCCCGACGCGACTGGAATTCTACACCGTCGAGGAACTTGTCAGCATCGTGCATCGCGCCGCGCGACTGCTTGGCGCGCCCGCCGACGCCGACGGCGCCCATGAGATTGCGCGTCGCGCCCGCGGCACGCCGCGCATCGCCGGGCGGCTGCTGCGCCGGGTGGTGGATTTCGCCGTGGTCGAGGGCGACGGGCGGGTGACGCTGGCGATCGCGGACCGGGCGCTGACCCGGCTCGGGGTGGACGATCTGGGGCTCGACAGCGCGGATCGGCGCTATCTGCGGCTGCTCGCGGATCATTACGGCGGCGGGCCGGTGGGGGTGGAGACCATCGCCGCGGCGCTGTCCGAGGCCCGCGACGCCATCGAGGAGGTGATCGAGCCGTTCCTGCTCCAGCAGGGGCTGATCATGCGCACGCCGCGCGGGCGGACGCTGGCGGCGCGGGCCTGGACGCATCTGGGGCTGAACGCCCCGCGCCCCCCCGATCGCACCGACCTGTTCGAGCCGGAGCCATGACGCAAGCCGATCCCGCGCGCATAAAATCCTGTTTCACCGACCCCGACGGCGGGTTTCGCTTCGCCCGCTGGCGGCGCGCGCCCCGCCCCGTGGTGTTCGGATCGGACGAAACGGGGGCCGAGATCTTCGGCGCCGCGCTGCGGCGGGCGGCGGCGCTGACCGGGCTCGCGGACGCTCCGGCGCGGGCCCCCGATTATCTGGTGTTTTTCTGCAATGACTGGGCGGAGCTGCGCCACGCGCCCGACCTCGAAAAACTGATCCCCGGGCGCGACGGGCTGATCACGCGGCTCGAGGCGGCGCAGGCCAATCAATACCGCCTGTTCGGTTTCGAGCGGGGCGAGGCCGGGCCGGGCGCGATAGACATCTGCGTGACGCTGCTGCGCTATGACGCGGGGCTGCGGGCGGTCCCCGCCCCGGCGCTGGCGCTGGATCAGGCGGTGCGCAGCCTGCTGCTATGGGCCGAGGGCGCGTTTCGCGCCGATCCCCCGGTGGCGCTGGCGCAGGGCGAGGCGCTGATAAAACCGTGGTGCGCGGCGCTGCTGCGCGCCGCCTACGACCCGGTGTTGCCGGATCGCAGCATGGATGCCAGCATGGCGTTGCGGAT
>NZ_JBWOMN010000095.1:0-2122 GCF_056449545.1 Oceanicella sp.
CCGCCGCCGCAGCCGCCGGAACCGCGCGACGCGGTGATAAGGATCGGCCGGGTGGTGGTGGAGGCCCCGCCGCGCCCCGCGCCCGCCGCGCCCGCCGCGCGCCCGACCCCGGCGCAGGCCGCGCCGCGCGCGGCCCCGGCGCGGCGCTCCGATCTCACCGACTATCTCGGCTGGAGGCGATGATCCATGTCCAACGCGCTCGCCATCGCCGGAGTCACCGCGGTCCTGAAAGACCTGCTCAACGAGGGTCTGATCAATGGCGATCTCGACGCCATCGGCCAGTTCTCGGTGACCTCGCTGCCCCCGGACCGGCTGGCGGCAGCCAATGGCGCGCCGGCCAACCAGCTCAACATCTTCCTGTGGAACGCCACGCGCAATCAGGGCTGGGCCAATGAACGCCTGCCGGCGCGCAACGCCTCGGGGGCGCGCGCCGACAGCCCGTATCTGGCGCTCGACCTGCATTACCTGCTGACCGCCACCGGCGCGGCGGAGCTGAACGCCGAGATCCTGTTCGGCTACGGCATGCAGATCCTGCACGAGACCCCGGTGCTGACCCGCGACGCCATCCGGGCGGCGCTGGCGGCGGGCGGGCCGGTGGATGCCGGGATCCTGCCCCCGGCGCTGCAATTCCTGGTCGCCGCCGACCTCGCCGAACAATTCGAGCAGCTGCGCATCACCCCGGCGCCCATGGACGCCGAGACGATCTCCAACCTCTGGCCCGCCTTCAGCACGCCGCTCCGGGTCTCGGCGCTGTATCAGGTCAGCTGCGTGCTGATCGAAAGCCGCGCGCCGGTGCGCTCGGCGCTGCCGGTGCTGACCATCGGCGGGCGCACCGCGCAGTTGCGCCGCCCGCGCATCGCCGCCATTCGTCGCCTGACCGGCGGGCCGGGCACGCCGCCCCTGACCGGCGCCGCGATCCGCCCCGGCGACTGGATCGCGGTGGACGGCGTGGCGCTGGCCGCCGATCTCATGCGCTTCAACGCCGGCGGCCGGGCGGTGCCCGTGGACCCGGCCAACGCCGCCAATTCACGGGTGGAGGTCGAACTGCCCGCCGACCTGCGCGCCGGGCTTTCCACCGTGCAGATCGAACATCTCTGGCAACCCGAGGCCGGTGCGCCGCGCCTGTGGGAATCCTCCAACGTCTCGTCGCTGGTGGTGGCGCCGGTGATCGACATCGACGCCAACGCCGCCGCGGTGGCCGGGGTCATCGCCGACGGGCTGTTCGACGGCACGGTGACCGTCACGCTGACCCATCCGGTGGGCGCGACGCAGGCCGCGGCGCTGCTGTTCAACAGCCTGCCCGCCGCCGATCCGCCGGTGACGTTTTCGGTGCGGGCGCGCACCCGCGCGGCGGACGGGCTGCAGGTGGTCGCGGATCTCGCCGCCGTGGCGCCGGGGGATTATCTGCTGCGGGTCGAGATCGACGGCGCGCAAAGCGAATTGACCCTGGGCCCCGGCGGGTTCGAGGGCCCGGGCGTGACGCTGGCGGCGGGCCCGTGACCCGCGAGAACGCCATATCCGCGCGCGAGGTCGACGCGCAGGCGCTGCATGTCGCCGAACAGCACGCCATCTGGCTGCTGGGCGGGCGGCGGGACGCGGATCCCGGGCTGAGCGCGGCGCTCGATGCGCTGCCGGGCGCGGCGCTTTGCGACATGATCGCCCGCTTCGCCCTGTCGGCGGACGCCCGCGACGCGCTGCTGATCGCCGCCGCCGTCGAACTGGGGCCGGGCGGCGCGGCGGCGCTGGCGGCGCATCCGCTGAACGTCGCCGGCGCCGCCACCCCGGCGCTGATCGACGCGGCGCTGCCGGGGCTGGCGGCCGAGACGCTCGCCCCCGACGGGCTGCTGCGCCGCGCGGCGCTGCTGGATCTGGCGCCGGGGCCGGGATTTGCCCACCGCCCGCTGGCGCTGGCCGAGACGGCGCTGCATTTCCTGCGCGGCGCGCCCTGCCTCGACGACGGCCTCGCCGCCATTCTCAGCCCGGCTCACGCCGCCGGCGCCGCGCCCGACTGGGCGACGCGGCTGGCGCGCGCGCTGGCGCTGGCGCGCGACCACGCGCCCCAGCCGCTGCTGCATCTGGATGCGCCCGATCCGTGGCTGGCGGCGCGCCAGGCGGCGGGGGC